>NZ_DBMAFI010000047.1:0-28447 GCF_057864385.1 Bilophila sp.
GCGGCGCAGGCCGCGCTTTCCCGCCTGGCGGCATGGGGCAAGCGCCTGTTTGCCGGGCTGTTCCCCGTTCCCGCATTTCCCGGAACGGCGGCGGGCATGGCGCGGCCGGAAACATCCGAGGCATGGCAGGAGCCCGGCCGTCGGCCTGAGCGCGGTTGGCAGCCGCCCAAACTGCTGACGGCTCCGGACGGCCCGGCAAAGATTGCCGCGGCCGCGAGGGCTGACCGGGAACGCGGGCCGGAAGGCCGCGCCCAGGTGAACGTCACCTTTTCACCGAATATCACCATACAGGGGAACGCTGCGGAAAAGGACGTGCGGGGCGCGTTGTCCATGACCCTGCCGGAACTGGAGCGCATGATACGCCGCATCATGCACGACAAGGAGCGCCGCGCTTATGTTTAGCGTTTTCGCCACGCTGGGGGACGTGCTTCTTTCCCCGCGGCTTTCGCCGTCCGCTTTTGACGCGCAACAGGGGGCCATGTTTGCGGAGCACGCCCTGTTCTCCCGTGCGCCCCGGTTGCAATATACGGGCCGGGAACTGGACGCGCTGAGTCTGACCTTTGACTTGCATTTCAGCTTTTGCACGCCGGTTGAAGAGAGAAAGAAGCTGGAAACCATGCTGAGGGAGCACCAGGCGCATCCGCTGGTGTTCGGCGACGGGACATGGTGGGGATACTTCGTCCTTGAACGGCTTTCCACCACGCTTGAACAGTGCAGCCCGTCGGGCACGCCCTGGCTGATTTCCATGCAGGCGGAATTGAAAGAGTACACGGGCGACCCGGCAAAGCCCCTTGAACGCCCTGCGGTGAGCGACGGCGCGCCCTCCCTGGCCGTGTATCCCGGCTCCGGTTCCCTGCTTTCCCTGGCGACGCCCGCGGCCGGCGGCGGTCTGTGGGATACCATGCGCACGGCGGTTTCCTGCGCGCAACAGGCGCGGGGAATCATCAGCGAGGCCACGGACCTTGTCCATCTGGCGCGGGACGTGGCGAATGCGGGCAGTCCGTTTGAAGCCGTTTCTCTGGCGCTGGGCGGCGCGGACAGGCTGGGCGGGCTGCTGGGCAAGGCCGGGGGCCTGTCTTCCGGGCTGGGGGAAGCCCTGGGCACATGCGCCGCCGCCCTGCCGCTGGAAGAAATCAAAACCGCGGTTTCCGCCGCCGGGGAACTGACCGGCCTCATGCGGGACGGCGCGGCGCTGGCCTCCGCGCTGGGTATGGATACGGGCAAGGTCGGACAAACGCTGGGGCAGGTTGATACCTGTCTTTCTGCGGGTTCTTCCTGCCTTGACCGCTGTGCGCCCGCCCTGCAACGGCTTTCCGCCGAAGTGGCGGCGCGGCGCGTTCAGGAGGCTTGACATGGACAGGCTTGTACACGTCACAAGCGAGGGCGAGCGTTGGGATACGCTGGCCTGGCGCTACTACGGGGATGTTTCGGAAGTGGAACGCATCATTGCGGCCAATCCCCACATGCCGATAAGCCCGATTCTTCCGGGCGGGGTACGGATATTCATTCCCGTGGTCAAGGCCGCGGACCTGGAACACAACGTCAATCTGCCGCCCTGGTGCGCCGGGGCTGAAGAGGAATAGCCATGCTGCACGCTTTCATTGTTCTGATTCTGGCCTGCCTGGAATGGCTGACCGGCGTTCCCGGCCTGGCCGCGGGCGGGGCCTGCTTCTATGCCGGGCGCGAACACGCGCAGGCGGAATATCGCTGGATTGACGCCTTCGGCGGCGGACGCCGGGAAAACATGCCCTGGTGGGGTGGGTTCGACCCGCATGTGTGGAACGTCAAAAGCGTTGCCGATGTTCTGCTGCCATGCCTTGCGGCCGTGTCGGCGGGGGTGTTTTTGTGAGCCAGGCCGTTGAAGTCCCCATGCCCCAGGCGCGGATTGTGTACGAGGGAAAGGATATTTCCGCGGACATCAGCCCGTACCTTGTGAGCGTGGGCTATACGGACCGCCTGAGCGGGGAATCCGATGAACTGGAACTGCGGCTTGAAGATACCGACGGGCGCTGGCGCGGGGACTGGTACCCCGGCAAGGGGGATTCCCTCACGGTATCCATCGGCTACGCAGGGCAGGAGCTTGTTTCCTGCGGTTCGTTCGAGGTTGACGAGATAGAACTTTCCTTTCCACCGGATGAAGTCTCCATCCGGGCGCTTGCAACGGGCATCAGCGTTTCGTGCCGGACGCGGAAAAGCAAGGGATACGAGAAAACCACGCTGGCCGGGGTGGTCCGGGTGGTATGCGGGCGGCTGGGGCTGACCCCCGCCGGGGAAGTGGCGGACATTCCCATTGACAGGGTGACGCAGTATCAGGAAAGCGACCTTGCCTTTTTGACACGGCTTGCCGGGGAATACGGGCACACGTTCAAAATCAGCGGCAAAAAGATGATTTTTCAGCGCAAGGACGGCGTTTTGACGGCGGAAAGCGCCCGGACGTTCAAACGCGAGGACGTGACATCGTGCAGTTTCCGGGACAAGCTGAAGGACATACCCCGAAAGGTCAAAATCAAGAAACAGGACGCGGGCAAAAAGGCGCTGAAGGTGTACGGCAAAGGCAGCGACGACAGTCTGGCCGTGGTGGGCACTACGGAGCAGGCACAAAAGAAGCGGGGGCGGACCTCCAAAAAAGCCAGCGGCGACGAGCTGCGCATTGTGGGGCGTGGAAGCCAGGCGCAGCTTGAAGCAAAGGGGAACGCGGCCCTTCAGGACGCGGAACTGGAACGCTGCCAGGCCGAGCTTGCGCTGTTCGGCGACCCTTCACTGCGCGCCGGGGTATCGGTGACGCTGGGGGAAGACTTCGGCGCGCCCGCGGGCAAGTACCTGGTCACCTGTTCCCGGCATGAGATAAGCCGGGAGGGGTACACAACGACGCTGACGCTTGCGCGGACGGCGGCTCTGGAGAAAAAGGCATGAGCCGGACACAGGAAGAGGCCGGGGCAACGTTCGCCTTCGGCATCATCACGGCGGTGGACGCCGCCCGCGGCTGGGCACGCGCGAGGCTCCCGGAATATGACAATCTGGAAACGGCCTTTCTTCCCGTGCTTCAGCGCCGCACGCACAAGGACAAGGCGCTTGACTTGCCCGACGTCGGGGAACAGGTGGCGCTTCTGCTGGACCTTCGCGGCGAAGACGGCGTTATCCTGGGCGCGGTCTGGTCGGACGCCGACGCCGTACCGCAGACCGAAGGCCCGGACGTGGACGTGCGGCGCTATGCCGACGGCACGGTGCTGCGCTATGACCGCGCGGCGCACAAGCTGACCGGAGAAATCAAGGGAGAAGTCGCCGTTACATGCACGGGCAAGGCGGACGTAACTGCGGAAGGGGCCGCGCGCGTGGAATCGAAAACGGCCCTTACACTGGCCGCGCCGACCATAGCCCTGAAGGGGGCCTTGTCCATGCAAAGTTATGAGGGCGGCGGCCCGACCACGGCGGAAATCGACGGCCCCCTGACTGTAAGGCGCGGAGGCGTGACCGTGCCGGACGACGACGTGAAGGCGGGCGGCGTCTCCCTGACAGACCATAGGCACAGCGGCGTAGATACCGGCGGCGGAACCAGCGGCCCGCCGGTGTAACAACATTGACGTTTCAGGCCCCGCTTCGGCGGGGCTTTTTGTTTTCCTAAAGCCCTTTCAAAGACGCGGCGCGGCCCGCTTCTTATAACGGAGGCATGACAAACCTGCTTGCCTCCTCCCGATACCGCGCGACGCCGGACACACCCCATTGGCAGCTTGCCCTGGGGGGTGACGGCGTTGCGCAGCAGATTGCGGACGTCAATCAATGTATCCGCATCATCCTGACCACGCCCAAAGGTTCCGACCCGTTACGGCCGGAGTTCGGGTGCGACGCCGGCAATTATCTTGACCTGCCCCTTGACGCGGCCCGGCCGCATATTGTGCGGGAAGTACGCGCGGCCCTGGCCTGGGAACCCCGTATCAGCGTTGACGGCGTGACGGTAAGCCGGGGGAAGGAACAGAGCGGCGGCCATGCCGTGGTCCGCATAGCCTGGACGCTTGCGGACATGGGCGGCCCGGCCGGGAAGAACACAACAAGCGTCGCCATAGGGGGCACGGCATGAAAGAACTGCCGGAACCGATTTTTATAGAAACCGACCAGCAGGCCGTGCTTGAATCATGTATCCGGGAATATGAAGAACTGACCGGGCGCACGCTGTACCCCGCGCAATCGGAGCGGCTGCTCATCAACCTGATAGCCTACCGGGAACACCTTGTCCGCGTGGGTATTCAGGAGGCGGCGAAACAGAATCTTGTGCGCTATGCCCAGGCCCCCATGCTTGACATGCTGGGGGAACTGGTGGGCGTGACCCGTCTTTCCGAAGAGGCGGCCGTCTGCCCGGTGCGCTTCAGCGTGAAGGCCCCCCTTGCCGCAAACCTGACCATTCCGGCGGGCGTGAAGATTTACAGCCATGACGGAGCATACCGTTTCGACACGCTGGAAGCCGTGACGCTTCCGGCCGGGGACCTTTTTGTCGACGCCGCGGCGCAATGTTCCGCAGGGGGCGCGGCGGCAAACGGCATACTTCCGGGCGGGGTGTGCCAGCTTGCGGACCCGCTTTCCGACGCGGACGTGAGCGCGGTCAATACCGAAGCCACAAGCGGAGGCGCGGACGCCGAAAGCGACGACCACCTGCGGGAACGCATCATGCTTGCGCCGGAGGCGTTTTCCACGGCGGGCAGCGAGCTTGCCTATCGCTTCCATGCTCTTTCCGCGTCGTCGCTCATCGCCGATGTGGGCGTGGTTTCGCCCGTGCCCGGCGTGGTGGATTTGTACCTGCTGACGAAGGAGGGCCTTCCGGGTGCCGCCCTGGTGGCGGTGGTCGGGGCCTATGTCAGCGGGAAGAAGGTGCGGCCCCTGACGGATACGGTCAACGTGTACCCGGCGACCCGCGTTGAACAACGTCTGCGGGCTGAATTGACCCTGTACGACGGCGCGGACGGGGATGCTGTACGCGCGGCCGTGGACCAGGCCGTGGCGGAATGGCGGGAAGCCGGCCGCGTGCAGCTCGGGGCGGACGTGGTTCGTTCCCAGCTTGTGGCGCTCTTGTCCGTTTATGGGGTGTACCGGGTGAATCTTCTTGAACCTGCCGAAGATTACGAAGCCGACATGAGCGAATGGATTGACTGGCAGGACGTGGACATTTCCATAGCGCCGGAGCGGAAGCATGGATAGGGACAACCTTCTTCAGCCCCCGCTTCAGGGCGACGCCCGCATGGAAGCCCTTGCCCGGCTCATAGCCCGGCTTTCCGCACTTCCCGCGGATGTTCCTCTGGTCAACCTTTTTGACCTGGTGGACGCCTCGGCCCTGGCCTCCCTTGGCGAACAGTTCCACGTCATGGGCGTGGAAGGCTGGAATCTGGCGTCCACGGAAGCGGCCAGACGCGCGCTGCTGAAAAAGGCCATAGAACTGCACCGGCACAAGGGCACGCCCTGGGCGGTGGAAGAAGCCCTGCGGGCGACGGGGTTCGCCGGGGCCGAAGTGCGGGAAGGCGGCGGGCTGTGCGCCCATGACGCGGAACTGGCCCACAACGGCGCGGGCACCTACGCCAGCGGCAACCGCTGGGCGATGTTCGACATAGAAATCAACCTGGGGGAAAGCGCGGGCATCGATGCGGCCGGGCGCGCCCGCATCCGCGAAACGGTCAACGCATGGAAGAACGCCCGTTCCCATTTGCGGGCGCTGTCATGGCGCACGTCGGCGGAAGACAGCATGGCCGTTTCGGAAACCCCGGAACTGGCCGCCCGGCCGGATTTCCCGGACGTGTTCGCCTGGGGATTCCCCACGCATAACGGAGAAATCCGGTACAATAACGGCTTCCGGCGGCAGTATGACGGGGAGCTTGCGCATGACGGAACGGCCCGTCATGACCGCTGGCTGTCCTGCGGCCGGCTGCATGACAATCAGGTGGAACGGCTGGAAACGGCCCTTGCCGCCGTCCTCGACGAAGTCATCCGCTTCCGGCCGCTTCATGACGGGCTGTGCCGCCATGACGGGACGTGTCAGCACGGGCCGGGGGAAGACTTCGCCCTGGAAGAAACGGTCGCGGCGCTGAAGTTCGGCCAGACGGAAAGCATACGGCCCGCGGAGGAAGGCGACCTGACGGTGAGCGCGGAAGGCGGGGAAACCGTGGGGCGCTATCATGACGGCTCGTTTTCCCACGGGCAGCGGCAGCTTTTCGTCCGTAACGGCCTGCGCTTTTACGACGGCTCCCTGCCTCATGGCACATGGAACGAATACGGGGGCGGAAAGGAAGTTCGCGGCGTGCGGCATGACGGCCTGTGCCGCCACGACGGCAGCGCCGGACATACGTTGTGGGGCTGGCTTGCGGGCAGCGCCCATGCCCCGGACATCACCTATCAGGCGCTTGCCGACCTTTGCGCCGCGTCGGCGGGCATGACGGCGGAAGACGCGCTGCCTGTGGAGGAATCCGCCGGGCTGGCGCTCCGGCGCTACCTTCTGCGGCGCGGCGCGGCTTTCTATGACGGCGCACAACAGCACGTTTTCAGGGAGGACAGCTATGCGCTTTGAGGACGCAACGCCCCTGCGCGGGGAATTTACACTTTCCATACGGAAAAACGGCGTAGAGGTAGAACACTACGCCGACCACAACATGATTATGAGCAGCGCCCGCGACGCGCTGGCTCGGCTTCTCGGCGGCGACGGCTCGGGCAAGACGATAACGCATATCGGCGTGGGCACGGACGGCAGCGGGCCGGACCCCGCCGACACGGGCCTGACCTCGGCGTTCACGAAAAAACTTTCCGGGCACAGTTACCCGTCCACGGGGCGGGTGAGCTTTTCCTTCACCATCGGCAAGGCCGAGGCCAACGGCAAGAAAATCCGCGAGTTCGGGCTGCTGTGCAGCGATGGAACGCTGTTTGCCCGCAAGACGCGCGGCGTTATCGAGAAGGCCGACGACATAGAGATTGTCGGCACCTGGACCATCATCTTTTAGGGAGGCGTTATGGCGGCAATCAAGGAAGAAAGTTCCTGGCCGGAGGAAATCTATCTCATTGAACTGACCGACCCTGTTGTGGGCGGCGAAGACGGCATCGACAACCGGCCGCACCAGCAGCTTGCGGCGCGCACGCAATACCTGAAGGCCATGCTTGAACAAATGGGCGGCACGGTGGAGTCCTTTGACCCTTCCATGCAGGAAAGCCTTTTTGCCGGGCTGAAGCTGGGGCTTGACCTGGCGGCGCTGGGCATGAAGGAACATGAACAGACCCGTCTTACCCGCTTTCAGGAAATCAAGGCGGTCATCAAGAACCGGGGCATCAAATCGGGCGTGACGCTTTCCAAGAGTTCCACGGCGACGCGCAACATATCCTGTTCGGACGGCGTGGTGTTTATGGGCGGCCGGGAATACCCCGTCGCCAATCAGGAAAACACGGCGTCGGTGGCCAGCAACACCACGGACAAGGCCGGCACGGTCATCATCTACATGTTCCAGACGGAAGCCGGAATCATCGACGTGGCGGCCACCACGCTGAACGGCCCGCTGCCCGACGGCGCTATCGAGCTGGCCCGCGCCACGGTTCCGGCGGGGAATACGGAAGAAAACGACCCGTACCTGGAAAGCGTGACCATCACGGACAGCGCGCGCCGTGAACCCGGCTGGCCGAACGTTCAGAAGTCGCCCGCCACGGTGTCCGTGGCGCTGAACCGCACGCTTCCGGACGCGGAGTATCTGGTCAATGTGGAAGTGGTGGGCAGCACGGGCGGACGCCTGCAAAACGGCGATGTGTATGCGAAAGACAAGCTGAAGAACGGGTTCAAGCTGACCATGTCCGGCACGGCTGACGACGTGGACGTGCGGCTGCTGGTAGCGCACCCGGCAATGTAAAGGAGACAGTATGCAGATTGAAAGAAGCGGTTCCGGGCCGTGGCCCGAAGTAAACCTTGACGGCGTGAAAATCACGCTGTCCGCCGGTGGTGAATCCCTTGTTTTTGATTGTTCGGGGCTTCAGGAAGACAGCCAGGTGACGGTGGACGTGGTACGCGGTCAAAACGGCGGGCTGGCCGTAGGCGTGGAGAACGGGACCGATTATGTGGCGAATCTGATTATCCCCCCGGCGCGTTATGAGGATGTTCCCCTCCCCATGCCGCTTTCAGGAGGGGAAGATTTGCCTGAGGACATCGACCCGACCTGCATCACGCCCGCCCCGACGACGGAGCGTGTGCGCGTACCTCTTTCCGCCGCCGATATGGAAGCCGTGCGGCTGATTTTGTGGACTGTAACCGACAATATGGAGGCGTAAATCATGGCGACCATCATTACCAAGGATTCTCTGCGTTCCAGCGTGGAAGCGGCGACGGGCGGCCTTGTGACCGTGCTGTATGACGACGGCGGGCATCCCAATTATATGCGGCGCATTCCAAAAATAAAGATTGAAGACCTGTACCCCGACCTGGGGCTGACGGGCACGCATCCGGCCTTTATCGTCAACGGCGTTGAGAAGTCGGAGCTTTTCATCGGGGTGTATCCCGCGTCCGTGGTTGACAAGTACGGGGTAAGCCTTCCGGGCATGGACCCGGCGCATGACCTGAACTTTGACAGCGCCGTATCCTACTGCAAGAACAAGGGCACGGGCTGGCACCTTATGACCAACGCGGAATGGGCGTTGCTCGGTGCTCTGGGCATCAAGTCGGGTTGGCAACCGCGGGGCAATACGTATTGGGGCTTGCACCATGAACAGAAGCATGAAACGGGCACGCTTACGCCGGGAGCAAGTGAGCTTGGCGTCAGAAACGACGACCTGCACGGGCGCACCCTGACAGGTTCCGGCCCTGTAAGCTGGCGGCATGACAATTCTCCCGCGGGCATTGCGGACCTTGTGGGGAACGTATGGGAATGGACGGGCGGCCTGCGTCTGAACGCCGGGGAAATTAATATCATTGCGGATAACAATGCCGCCGCGCATGACGTGGACATGAGCGCGGATTCCTCCGCATGGAAGGCCATTTTGCAGGCCGGTACGCTTGTTTCTCCGGGTACGGCGTCCACACTGAAACTGGATGCCGCCGGAAGTAACGGAACGGGGGCGGTGGTGTTGAATACCGCCATAACAAGCCAGTATCCAAGCCCCGACACGACGGCATCTTCCGCGTGCGCCTTCGCATCCATGACGGCCAAAAGCGGCGTGACGGCTCCGGCGCTTTTGAAACTCCTGAGCCTTTACCCTGTTTCAACGACGGGACCTGTGGGGAATATCTGGATGCGGAACAGCGCCGAAAGGCTGGCGTTGCGCGGCGGCCGGTACGTTGACCAGCACGGCGCGGGCGTGTTTGCCCTCGTTCTGCATTACAGCCGTACCGATCGCTACAGGAATGTGGGTTTCCGTCCCGCTTTTATCCTGTAATCCTGAATCCTTACAACCTGAACCCCTGACAAGTTCCATTATACATGGAAAAAATGGCGGGTTACTGATATAAACTATACCGGCGAAGCCGGTCGCCATTTTTTTTATACGGAAAAGGGGGAGGATATGGGCGAATCCGTCGAGCGAGGTCTGGTTCTTCAACAGAAATGGGAAGACCTGAGCGAATACCTGTTTGCTTCCGTCCTTCGGGACATGCCTAAAAGTGAACGCTTCACGCTCGGCTCGGATATCCGCTCCCTGGTATGGGAAGTGGAAAGCGCCCTGATTCAACTCTCGCTCAGGTCGGGGAACCGTTGGGCGCTGCTGAACCTGGTCGACGTCAAGGCAAAGCTGTTGCTCGCCATGATACGGCTGGGCATCCGCCTCCGGGCTATCCCGGAAAAGCGGTATGAGCCCGTTTCCGAGAAACTTGTGGAAATCGGTCGAATTGTCGGCGGTCTGAAAAAGGCGGGAACTGAAAGCCCGCGCGGTCGCTGACGGGGAGTGTTCCGTCAATGTCGCGGTTTGGCGTTGCGCGGCGGCAATTACAATAATGCCGGCGGCGCGGGCGTGTTTGCCCTCAATCTGAATAACAGCCGTACCAATCGCAACAGGAATGTGGGTTTCCGTCCCGCTCTCGCCCCTCCATCGTCAGAAGCCCGGCGGTCACGGCTGCCGGGACGGAACAAGGGGCAAAAGGGGAGCACTTCCTCCCTCGTGCAAATGAGGGAAACAACGGCATCCCCGCGCGGCCGGTAGGCAACGAAAGCGGCGCGGGGAGTAAAAAAGTTGACTGCTCCGGAAACGGGGCATCGGCGGGGAACGCTCCGGTTATGGAAGCCCCGGCGTTGCGCGGCGGCCGGTACAATGACCAGCACGGCGCGGGCGTGTTTGCCCTCAACATTGCAGAGCAACGCTCCCACCGTTACCGGGATGTGGGTTTCCGTCCCGCTCTTGCTTCCCTCTCGTCGGAAGCCCGGCGGTCATGGCCGCCGGGACGGAACAGGAGGCAAAAGGGGAGCGTTTCCTCCCTCGTGCGAATGAGGGAAACAACAGGCACCCCGCGCGGCCGGTAGGCGACGAAAGCGGCGCGGGAGTAAAAAGAAAGTTGACTGCTCCGGAAACGGGGCATCGGCGGGGAACGTTCCGGCTATGGAAGCCCCGGCGTTGCGCGGCGGCTCTTACCGCAATAGCGGCGGCGCGGGCGTGTTTGCCCTCAATCTGAATTGCTACCGCAGCAACCGCAATAGGAATGTGGGTTTCCGTCCCGCTCTTGCCTCTCTCTCGTCGGAAGCCCGGCGGTCACGGCCGCCGGGACGGAACAGGAGGCAAAAGGGGAGCGTTTCCTCCCTCGTGCGAATGAGGGAAACAACAGGCACCCCGCGCGGCCGGTAGGCAACGAAAGCGGCGCGGGGTTTCCGGGGGAATACATGCCGAAAACAGCCCGCCATATATGGGAGAACGTGCTGGAGTGGGAAAACCTGCTGCGCGCGGCAAAGGAAGCCTCGCGGGGCAAGCGGTACCGCAATGAGGTCATGGCCTTCAATGCGCGCCTGGAGGAAAACCTGCTTCAGCTCCGGCGGCTCCTTCGGGCAAAGGCATGGAAGCCGGGACAGTACCGGCAGTTTTTCGTCTTTGAACCGAAACGCCGCCTGATTCATGCGCCCCTCTTTGCGGACCGCGTGGTGCATCATGCGCTGGTGCAGGTCATCGGCCCGTATTTCGAGCGCCGCTTCATCGCGCAAAGTTTCGCCTGCCGCGTCAACAAGGGGACGCACGCTGCCAGCGACTATCTGACGGCCATGCTCAGGAAAGCCGCGGCCGAAGGCGGCACCGTGTACGCGCTGAAGGCCGACGTGGAAAAATACTTTTACAGTATCGACCATGAAATACTTTTGCGCGTGGTGGCCCGAACCATCGGCGACCCGGACGTGCTCCATGTGCTCCGCGTTCTGGTAACGCAAAGCGGCTGCATCGAGGGCGGGCGCGGCCTTCCCCTGGGTGCGCTGACAAGCCAACTCCTGGCGAACGTGTATCTTGACCAGCTTGACCATTATATAAAGGATACGCTGGGCGTCCGGTTCTATGTGCGGTATATGGACGATTTCATCATCCTGCACCGGGACAAGGCCGAACTCTGGCGGCTGCTGGCGGAAATCCGGGATTTTCTGGCCTGCGAACTGCACCTGAACCTCAACCGCAAGACCCGCATTTTCCCGGCGTCGCAGGGCGTGGACTTCGCGGGGTATCGTCACTGGATTGACCACACTTTGCCGCGCCGCCGTAATGTGGCGCGGGCGAAAAAGCGTTTCAAGGGGCTTTCCCGGCTGTATGCACGGGGAGAAGTCGACCTGGACACGGTACGCGCCTGCGTGTCGTCGTTCACCGGGTACATGAAGCATTGCAACGGCTGGCGAACCTGCGGCAGCGCCCTTGAACGCCTGGTTCTGCGGCGCGGCCATGAACACGAGGAGGAATAGATGGAACGGAAGGTCGGCGAAGGCGTAAAGTTCGAGCGCATACGCCGGATAACGGGCTATCTTGTCGGTTCCGTGGACCGTTTCAACAATGCCAAACGCGCCGAAGTGCGGGACCGCGTGAGGCATTGCAGCATGAACAGGCCGCGGGATGAACCGCCATGCCCGGAGAACGCGACAGAGGCGGGGGCGGTAGCAACGCCCCCACCGGCGGGCTTGCCGTAAGCCCACCACGGCCCCACAAGCGGAGGAAAGCCGCTTGCAGAGTATCCGCCTGTCATGGCGTCTCGGGGTGAGACAAGGGCAGGATAGGCGTATTTTCCTTGGGGCGCAATCATTTTAACGCTATGAACAAGAGAGATTTGCCGGAAATCAGGTGCCCCTATTGCAACAAGCTCATTGCCAAAGGCGAAGCCGTTGAGCTTGAGTTTCGCTGCGGGCGGTGCAAAAACTTCTTCATTCTGCGGGCCGCGCGCCCCAACGGGGAAGGCCGTGGAGCCTCTTTACAGAGGACGCCATGCCTTCAGTCCGCAAACCATACCATCCCCCGGCCCTGAGCAGCTACCTGCCACCGCCGGAAGGCCCTCCCGGTTACATTATGGGTGAAACAGGTCCGCAGGGCTTCGGTACGGCAGGTTTTTACGTTGCGCAGATACCGTATGCCGACGCGAAAGCCGTAATCATACGCCACCACTACAGCCACAGGGTGGTCAATAACAGCTATCTGCACCTGGGGGTTTTCCGCGAAGGGGCTTTTGAGGGCGTTCTGCAATGGGGATACGCCCTCAATCCCGCCCGTGCTGGTAAAGTCGTAGAGGGAACCGTTCAGGGGCAATATCTGGAACTCAACAGAATGTGGCTGTCCGACGACGCCCCGCGCAACAGCGAAAGCAAGGCTATCAGCTACGCCCTGAAATACATACGCCGGGCCTGCCCCGGCGTGGCGTGGGTGCAAAGTTTCGCCGATGAACGCTGTAACGGCCTGGGCGTGGTTTATCAGGCGTGTAGCTTCTTATACGTCGGTTATCATGTGTCCGTGTTTTATGAGCTGGACGGGGAAGTGTATCACAAGATAATTGCAACGAACCTTACAAGAAGCGGCAACCGGGGCAAGCTGCTGCGGGAAAATCTGCACCGGGCAAAAGTAATCAGGCTCCGTCAATTCCGCTATGTCCGCTTCCTCAAAACAGACTGGCGAAGACGTTTGAAACTGCCCGTTTGCCCCTACCCCAAAAGAACCGCAAGCTGAACGGATAGCCTGTGCGGGCCACGCGCCCCAACGCAGAGCCGCATGACGGCCGCAACGGGTTCTCCTTATGGAAAGACAGAATGACACCCCCCGCAAAATGCTGGGGGTAAACGGCTTCAAGTACCGGGAACAGTTCGGCGTTATCGTGCTGTGCAGGAATGAGGCCGAACACCGCGCCGTCTATGAACGCCTGAAGACAGAAGGCTACAAGTGCAGGGTGGTGCGGGTATGAAAGTTCGCATTCATCACCCCGCCCCGGCTTTCGATTCATACCGCGCCGCGTGCGTGCAAAGCCTTTTCAACGTGGAAGGCATCGGCTTTGACCTGGAAGCTGACCTGCCCATAGACGGCCCGAATGCCGAACCGTGGCAAATCGGGCTTGTGGTGGGGCCTTCCGGCTCCGGCAAGTCCAGTCTGGGGGCGCGGATATGGGGCAAGGACGCCCTGCGCGGCTCTGAACGCTGGCCCAGAGACAGGCCCATTATTGACGCCATAGCGCCGGACGCCGAGGGCGGAAACTGGCAGTCCGTGACCGCGGCGCTTTCCGCCGTGGGGCTTGGAGATGTGCCTGCATGGCTGCGGCCCTTCCATGTCCTTTCTACCGGCGAAAGGTTCCGGGCCTCACTTGCCCGGCTTATCTGCGAAGCTCCGGCCCGCGCCGTGGTGGACGAATTTACAAGCGTTGTCGACCGTCAGATTGCAAAAGTTGGGGCGTCGGCTTTTGCAAAAGCCTGGCGGCGTACCGGCGGGCAAGTGGTCCTTCTTTCTTGTCACTATGACATTATCGACTGGCTGGCTCCCGACTGGATTTTCGACACCGGAGGCGACGGCTTCAAGTGGACAAGGGGGTGTCTTCAACGCCCACGAATCGAACTTGAAATCCAGCAAACAGGCTGGGAATGGTGGCCGTATTTTGAGCCGCATCATTATCTGAAACTTCCCCACATGATAGCCGCGACAAACTATGTCGGCTTTGTGGACGGCCAGCCCGTGGCCCATGTGGCCGTCAGCACGCGGCAGGGTTTTGTCGAAGCCCGCGCCTGCCGCCTGGTAGTCCTTCCCGAATGGCAGGGGGCGGGCGTCGGTCTGAAATTCCTCAATGCCGTTTGCCAGATGTGGCGGGAGGGAAAGAACCGCTACGGGCTGGAACTGCCGACGCTGTTCCATACTTCGCATCCCGGCTTGTGCGCCGCCTTGCGCCGTTCTTCGTTCTGGACTCAGGTTTCCGCCCGGCTGTACGGGGAAAGCAAGACCCGATGCAGACGGTCCATAGAGGCCACAAGAAAAAGAAATGGGACGCTCCAAACGCTGGGAGGGGCGCAAGGCTACGGCGGCCATTTCCGGGCTGTTCAGGGTTTCCGCTATATAGGGGCCGCATCATGAAAATAGTACTGTTCGGCCAGAAGTGGCTTGCCGTGGAAGTGTTGCGGGGACTCTCGCGCCTGCCCGGTGTAGAAATCGTTGCAGTATGCCCGGATACCGAACAGGACAGGCTTGTGGATGAAGCCCGGCAAAGGGGAATCCCCATTGCCGGCATGTCGGCCGTTCCCGCCTGTGATATGGCCGTCGCGGCCTACTGTCAGAGGTTTATCCCCGCCAGTGTTCGCGCCCGTTGCAGCCTGGGAGTTTTGGCCTATCATCCTTCACTTTTGCCCCGGCACCGAGGCAGGGACGCTGTGCGCTGGACCATAGCCATGCGCGACCCTGTGGCGGGCGGCACTGTCTACTGGATGGACGAAGGAGCCGACACCGGCCCGATTGAGGCACAGGACTGGTGCTATGTCCTGCCGGGAGAAGACGCCGCGGCGCTGTGGAGGCGGGAGCTTGCCCCTATGGGCGTCCGCTTGCTGGTTCATGCCGTTTCACGCCTGGCCGGGGGAGAGAGGCCGCGGGCGGTGCCGCAGGATGAACGCGCGGCCACATGGGAACCGGCTTTCACCAGACAACGCCTCAGCGCATGAAAACAGGGCGAGGGATTTTTCCCCCGCCCTTCGTTTTTGTAATTTTGTTGACGAATATGTAGCAGACTTTTGGAAAGAGTTATCACGCCGCCCGGAGGCGAGTTTTCGCGCCGCGCATCACAAAATCCCGGCGTCGTCTACGTCCTGAGTATGGAGGAAGGGAAGGGGAAGATTATCGTCCTTGTGGACTATGCAACCCGCGTCCAGAGGAAGCAGGTTCTCATTAATACGATTCGGACGGGAAAGCGGATCAAGAATCTGGAGGAGTTCCAGAATAAAGGCAGATATGAGCAGGTGCGGTAGAAGGCCGTATCCGGTGGGGGAGCGCTCTTTCCCCTCACACCATCAACCGCTGCCGGGGCGGAGCATGGCTGCCAGTACGACTTAACGGCAGACCTCCCGGATACAGCTTCCAGAGCGGACTCTATGAGTTCAAGGTGGTACGCCACTCTCCACGTAACACTTTCCCTTTCGGGTAGAAGCGAACCGGACGTGCGAATTTCCCGGTTGTCATGAACTCACGGATTCCTGTTTGAAGTAACTATACGACGCGAAAAGTGAGAAGACAAGGATAAAAGCCCCCGACCGTGGAGGAAAGGGGCTTTATTATGGCCTCAGTCTTGACTTTCCTTGTCCCGTATGGTGTGGGGAGGGTGGGAGGAATACGTTATGCGAAAACTGATTTTAGCGTTGGTTATGGTCGTGATGTGCTGGGGAGTGACGGGGTGTGGTGAGTTGTATCAAAATAAAAACTATCTTCCTGTCATAGGAGAAGAGAGTGACACTCCGCCTGTAGCAGAAAGCTATAGTGAAGCAATAGGGGAAGCACCAAAAAAATCTTCACCACTTGCTAAAAGCATAATAGAGAACGTAAATCCAATATATAATGACAATTATATATCAGCATTAATTAGTTTTTCATATGATCAATATGGAAAACCAAAAGGTTTAAATATCAATATAAATAATAAATCAAAAGAAGATATTAAAGTAATTTGGAATGATACATATTTTATTAACAACATGAATCCAGATGGTGGTTTTATGTTTGACGGAATAAGGTATGTAGATAGAGAATCACCGAAGCAAGATGCTCTCATATTTCCAAGTGGAACATTGAATAAAAATATCTATCCAAACAGTATGATTGTATATATTCCATATGATAGGTATGCAAAAAGTTTAGGAATCCCTACGGGATGGCTCCATAAGCCTCTGACTAATGGTGTATATGGTGCATACGTTCATATAGTTGGAAAAGATTATGATAAGAAAATAAAGCTCACGTTGAGTACCCAATAGCTATCTTGACAACCGAGCCGCTTTCATGGTTTGATGTCTCCCATGGAGCCTAGAAACTCCTTTGCGAGTGGATGCCAACCCCGTGAGAGTGGCTTTTTTACGTCCATGCACAGAAAAGTATGGCGTATCTTCGGCTATTCAGGCCGGGAGTGGGCTAATAGAATACCCTTCGGGGGAATATGCCCGCCGTCTCGCAACGGTTTCTAGCTCCCGGCCTTTTCCATTTTAGAAAAGCCAATAGAAAAATTGCGAGGTTTACTATGTCACAGGCTCTTTGCTTCCAATCAGTAGAGTTCGACGTAATTCAGCAAAATCAGCAACCTTGGGTAAGGGGTTACCAGATCGGTAGAGCCTTGGGATACACCGCCCCAGACGTTCAGATTTCCAAGCTCTACACCCGCCACGCCGACGAATTCACCCCCGCGATGACCGCCGTGGTCACTCTCCCGACGGAGGGCGGCCCGCAGGAAACCCGCATCTTCAGCTTGCGCGGCTGCCACCTCCTCGCCATGTTCGCCCGGACGCCAGTGGCCAAGGCATTCCGCCGCTGGGTGCTGAACGTCATCGAGCAGTACGGCGATAGGGTGCCCGCAGAACAGCCTGTGATGCTCTCCACCCCATCCACCCGCAATCGCCCCGCCTTGCCCGCTGCGCCGCGTTTTGACGAAGCCGCTATGCTGGAACTCGCCGCTGAAATCCGGGAGGCCCAACAGAACTACTCCCGTACCTTTGGTCGCCTGTGCAGCAGGCTGATCACCATGAGCATTCCCGTCTTCACCACGCTGGAACGCCGTGTCTACAAGGAAGCCCCCGACCGCCCCTTCTCCGGCGTCCGCGTCGGAGCGCAGTGGGAACGGTACTTCACCGAGCGCATGATCGCCGCCCTGCATTCCCTTGATGACAGGCTGCCGGATGAAAAGAATCCGGCAATACTCCTGTTGGAATACGCCCGCGCCATGAGCGTACGGTAGAGGGACGGACATGCTCACTACACTCGAAGCAGCCAAGGGAATGCAGCGCAAGCACTCCAACCTCATGCGGGATATAGATCGGCTCCGCTCCATCCTCCCGCCGGACTTCGCGGCAACAGCCTTCACCCCGGACGCGCAAATCAGCCCCACCGGAAAGCGGCAACGATTCTTCCATCTCACCCGCGATGCTTTGCCTTTCCTCTTCATGGGACAAGCTACGAAACATGAAATCCTGTGGATGATGGACGTCATCAAGGCATTGTAACAAAACAGCCCCCAACCGTGAGGAAAGGGGCTGTTTCCGTGCTACGCTTGTAATGCCTGAATAGCCGTATCAGGCGACTTCTCAAAAATCCGTATCAGTGCCGCCGCTGGGCCGGTCGGCTGTCTCCGGTTTTGTTCCCAGTTCTGGAGCGTTTTGACGCTTACCCGAAGGAGAAGGGCGAACTCGTTTTGAGAGAGTCCCGTCTGCTCTCGAACGCTTTTTACATCCGGCCCGGAAACCTTGAAGGAGCGGGAAGGGAAGGCTCTTCCCTTGGCTATGCTCGCTGCCTCCTTGAGGCTTGCCGTCAGATCGTCGAACAAATCTTTATCCATGAGCCAACTCCTTGACCAGTTCTCGCAGTATGCTGGTTTCCTTGTCCGTAAGGGTATCTTTTTTATTTTTGGGATAGATCAGGAGCATGTAGATTTGCCCCCTTGCCGTCATCCAATAATAGATGACGCGAACGCCTCCGCTTTTGCCTTTTCCTTTAGCGGAAAACCGAACCTTACGGATTCCTCCGCCCCCTTGGATTATGTCGCCGCAAGACGGGTTATCCGCAAGCATGAACTGGAGTTCGCGGTATTCGTCATCGGGGAGAAGTTCCAACACGAGACGGGTAAATATGGGCGTTTCGATGAATTCCATGAAATGACTATACGTCATTGGCGTATATAAGTCAAATTTTGTTGGCGTGAAGATGTTTGGGATTTTTCCATTGCGCGGGATGAATGTCCTTGAGGCCCTTTGAGCCACAGCCCCCGTTTCCGGGGGCTTTTCTTTTATCTATTGGAAAATGTTCAGGGTGTGTTCGTTTTTATTCTTTCCGTACAGTCCATCCATGAACAGCCCTCTTCTGAAATCCGTTTTTTCCGTCGCGCTTCCCGCTTTCCAAGCCGGGGACGCGCCGGATTGGATGCAGCTTTTCCCAACCGGGACGTTTTCAGGGCGGGACGGGCGCGGCCCGTACACTTGCGATCCGGTTTCCGTAGTTGCGCAGACGCGGGCGCACAACGGCCCCCTCGACATCCCCGTGGATTACGACCATCAGCTTGAATTTTCCGCTGTGAACGGCCAGCCCGCTCCGGCGGCGGGGTGGATTACCGCGCTTGAAGCGCGCGCCGACGGCGTATGGGGGCGCGTTGAGTGGACGGAGAAGGGCAGGGCTCACGTCGCCGCCCGCGAGTACCGCTACGTTTCCCCCGTCTACTACCACGACCAGAACGGCGTCATCCAGTCGATCGAGTCCGTGGCCCTCACCAACGTCCCCAATCTGACCGGGCTAAAGGCCCTCGCTTCCTGTGAGTCTTCCGGCCAGCAATCTTTTACCGGAGAAAGTCCCATGTCTTTTCTCAAGACCATTGCCTCCGTCCTTGGCGTGACCGACGCCGATCCGACTGAGGCCACCGTCGAGGCCGTAGCCCGAATGGTGGTGCAGGACGCTCAGGCCATGAAAGAGGCCATGTCCACTATGGCCCAGACCGTGAAGGCCGACGACGGAACGCCCGCCGGGCTCGTCAAGGCCGTGCAGTCCGTCGCCGCCCGTGCCGAGCACCCGGATGTGAACCGTTTCGTCCCTGTCGAAACCTTTACTGCCGTGAATACGGAGCTTGCCCAAATGAAAGCCGCGCAATCCGTGGCTCTCGTCGAGCAGGGCAAGGCCGACGGCAAGATCAGTCCGGCTATGGAAACGTGGGCGAAGGAATCCGCCTCCCGTGATCCTGAGGGGTTCAAGAAATTCCTTGAGGCGGCTCCCGACCTGCGGCCCGGCGGTAAGGCCGCGCAGTCCGTAAAGACGACCCCGCCCGACAGTGCCGACGGCGTGCTGGACGGCACGGCGAAGACGCTTTGCCGTGTAATGGGCGTATCCGAAGAGGATTACAAAAAGGCCATGCAGTCCGTGAAAGGAGGCGACAATGGCGGCTCTGACGAGTGATCGGGATACCGTGCGCCGCAATGGTGACGAGTTCGAGTTTGAGGCGGCTTCTACGGTTTATGCCGGAAGTATGGTTTGCTTGAATGGGGACGGCAAACTTGTGCCGGCAAGCATTACCGCCGGGTTGTCCCCGGTTGTGGGGGTCGCGCAGCGGCAAGGCAAGGCTGGGGAAAAAGTGTCCGTGCGCCGTGGGGTCTTTGCGTTTGAGGCCGCATCCGGGGACGCGCCCACGCCCGCCCAAATTGGCGCGACGTGTTGGGCGGCGGACGACTGCACCGTCCAGAAAACCACGGCCGAGAACGCACCCGTTGCCGGAATCGTCTTTGACGTCACCGACGAGGGCGTCTGGGTCAAAATCTGAGGAGAGAACCCGATGGACATCAATCGTTCCACCCTTGAGCAGTTCTATTTTGGCGTGTCCGCCGCCTTTCAGGGCGGCCTCGGCACCGCCGAGAGCCAGTATGAGAAAATTGCGATGGTCGTACCGTCAGGCACGCGGGAAAACGTTTATCCTTGGCTCGGCACCTTGCCCTCCATGCAGAAATGGGCCGGGGATCGTATCATCCGCAACTTGAAGGCCCACAAGTACAGTATTGAGAACGAAAAGTTTGAAATGACGATCGCCGTGAAGCGCGACGACATCGAAGACGATCAGGTCGGCATCTACGGCCCCATGTTCCGCGATATGGGGGCGCAGGCCGGGCTTCATCCGAATCAACTGGTCTTCGGTGCGCTCAAAAAAGGGCACGAGCTTGCGTGTTATGACGGCCAATACTTTTTCGACACGGATCACCCCGTCAGCGGCAAATCCGTCTCGAACTCCATCACGGCAAGTTCCGGCGCAGTAGAGCCGTGGTTCCTCATGTGCACCACCCGCCCTGTGAAGCCGATGATCTTCCAGAAGCGCCGGGAATACGAGTTGAAGAGAAAGGACGCGCCCAACGACGACAACGTATTCATGCGTGACGAGTACCTCTACGGTGTCGATGCCCGTGTGAACGTGGGGTTCGGCCTGTGGCAGTGCGCGATCCGTTCCACGAAGCCGTTGACGAACGAGAGTTACGCCGAGGCCCGCGCCGCGATGATGGGTTTTACCAATGACGCGGGCGATCCTCTGGGATTGGTGCCGAACCTTCTTGTTGTTCCGCCCATGCACGAATCCGCCGCGCGCAAGGTCGTCGTCGCCGCCTTGACGACGGGCGGGGCCACCAACGAATGGGCCGGATCCGCGGAACTGCTCGTCAGTCCGTGGTTGTAGGTGACGTCATGATACGCATTACCGCAAAGAAAGACGGCTTCCGGCGGGCGGGCATCAGTCATGCCGGGACGCGGGACTATCCCGACGGGCGTTTTACGCCGGAAGAACTCGCTGCTCTCAAGGCCGAGCCTATGCTTGTTGTCGAGGAAATCACCGTTCCGAAGAAGGAGAAGGCTCCAGCGAAGGAGCCTGAGCATTCCACCCTAAGCGGGAAAAAGAAGACCGAAGCATGACCTACGCCACCTATGACGACCTTGTGACCCGGTTTGGTGAGATGAAGCTCACACAGCTTACCGACCGATCCATACCCCCGGCACGATATCCAGACAAGGCCGTCATAGGGGCGGCTCTCACCGACGCTACGGAAGCGATTGAGGGATATGCGGCGAGCCGTTACCGGATACCGCTCGATCCTGTCCCCGCTCCGGTGCGGCGGTGGTGTGCGGACATGGCTTTTTACTATCTTCACACGGCAGTCTCCGCGCCTGAGGGCGTCCGCAAGGCATTCGAGGATGCGCTTGCCGGACTCAAGGATATGGCGCGGGGCGTCATCGTCTTTCAGGCCGAGGGGGTGCCCACCGCGAATACTGACGCTTCCGGGGGCGTCCGGCTTGATGTCCCGAGCCGGATATTCAGCCCGGACAACCTCAAGGGGTTTTGAGCATGATCAGCATCAAGGCCACGGATGGAGCCGTCACCCTGTCCCTTTCGGTGGGGCTGAAACGCTTCGAGGCCGAGAAACCACGCATTCTCCGTGAAATTGGCATGTCCCTGCTCGTGAGCATCCGGCAGGGGTTTGAAGCAGAATGTTCTCCCGATGGCGAAGCGTGGGAACCGTTGAAGCCCGCGACCGTGCGGCAGAGAAAGGGCAACGCCCACCCTATTTTGCAGCGGCACGGGCGGCTCAAGAAGAGCATCACGCTCAACATGACACCGGACAGCGTAATTGTCGGGACGAACCTCGCCTATGCGGCGGTCCATCAGTTCGGAGCTGTCATCAATCGGGCTGTGGGTGCAACAAAATTGCACTTCCGGCGCATCAGTCGGGGAAAAAACAAGGGACAGGTGCGCTTTGCCAAGGCAAACGACAAACGCGCCAAGTTCGGCATGGCCTCAGCCGCATATAATATTCATATTCCAGCCCGTCCTTACCTGTTTCAACGCGACGGCGATATCCCGGACGACTGGAAGAGGGCGATCGTGGGCATCGTAAAAAGACATTTGGGGGTTGACCATGCCTAGTCTGACCGAAGTGCGTGACGCCGCCGTTACACAACTGCAAGCCGTTTTCCCGACACTTCCCCGCGTGGAAGCCTTTTCTGGGGAAATCACACTTGATGCCGTTGCCGAGAAAGGGCTTCCGCCCGGCGTGTCCGTACTCATCGCCGCTGTAGCCGCGGACAATGAGGCTGCGGGTGGCTCACTTGATTTTGATGTGACGGCCACCTTTGGGGCGCTTGTCGTCTCGAATAATGTGGCCGGAGCCGAGAGAGCGGAAGCCGAGGCGCTGGCCGTTGCTGAAAAAACGGCTCTGGTGCTCCATGGAAACGACTTCGGCCTGTCGGTGGGGCCCGCCGTGGTTCGTTCGTTGGAGGCGGTAACCGATGAGGAGCTTGCCGGACAGGGCGTGTGCGTCTGGTCCGTACTCTGGCGGCAATCATTTGCCTTTAGTCAAGGAGAAAACGCTGATGGCGTTTCTGTATGACACCCTGAAAGAGAAAGTTCGGTTTGCCGCCCGCGCGCTGGACCTGCCTCTCGGTTGGGAGGGGGAGCCGTTCGTGCCGCCGCACGCCAGCCACCTGCGGGCGCAGATTGTTTTTGAAAATCAGCGGCAGGCCACGCTCGGTATGGGCGGCCTCACCAAAATCGACGGGCGGATTGAGATCAAGGTGGTGGTCAAGGCCGGGGAGGATTCCCTTGCCGCGACGCTCGCCGATCAGATTGCCCGCCGGTTCCCGCGCGGGGATGACATCCACTTTGACGACGGAACCGGCACTATCACCACGCCCCGGAAGTCTGCGCCCGTCTGCGACGGCAAACGGACTGAGGCTGTGGTCAACGTGGGCTTTTACGCCTTCCAAGCCTAGAAGGATACAGGCATGTACACCATCGCATCCGGTGCAAACCACGGACTGAGGTATATCGAAGAGACGACGCCGGGCACAACGCCCGTGTCCCCCCGCATGGTTGAACTCAATCACAATTCCTGTTCGCTGACGCTCTCGCGCGATACGTTCACGGCGAACGCCCTGCGTCCTGATCGTCAAATCCCTTTCCACCGAACCGGCGTCGACAAGGTATCCGGTGATGTAGCTTTTGATCTTGTGTCTGGAGAGTACGATCCGTTTTTACAGGCAGCCCTTGCCGGGAATTGGAACGAGAACGTGCTGGACGCGGGAACGGCGGTTCACGCCTTCACGCTTGAACGCGCCTTTAAAAACATCGGCCAGTACGCGACGTATACGGGGTGTTTCGTCAATCAGCTTTCGCTCTCCATCAAACCCAATGAAATGATCACCGGCACGTTTTCGTTTGTGGGGCTTTCCGGGGGGAAAGGGAAAACGCCGCTTTCGGCTTCGCCGACACCGGCCCCGGAGGGTGATCCGTTCGACAGCTTCCGGGGGGCTCTCAAGGTCAATGAAACGGAAATTGCCGTTGTGACCGGAATCGATCTTACGCTCAACAACGGCATCGAGCCGCAGTACGCGCTTTTCAGCCGATCGGCGCAAGCCGTGAGTTGGGGACGGAGCACCCTTTCAGGTACCCTTTCGGCGTTCTATGTCGACGGGAATATCCCCGAGATGTTTATCAACGATACCCGCGTGAAGCTGGAGTTTACACTTGAGCGCGGCGAATATTCGTACACGTTTCTTATTCCCAACATCACGTTGACCGGCGCGGAAGACTCGGCGCAGTCCGAAGGCCCGATCACATTGTCGGTTCCGTGGTCCGCCGCTCTTGACGCCACGATCGGAACGAATTTCCGCATCACCCGCACCGTGCCCGAAGTCGACGAACCTTAATCTTTTACCACTCCAAAGGGGAAACCACATGAATAAAAACATGGAAACCGCCGTCACCGCCCCCGCCGCCTTTGACTTCGCCACCCGCGACGTGGCCGCCAAGGCTGAGGTGGGAGCCGATCTTGAAGTGCTCGATCCCGTCACTGGCGAAGCCGTCGGCGTCACCATCACGCTTGCCGGTGCCGATTCCACCATTCACCGCAAGGCCACAGCCACGATCGCCAAGCGCCGCATGAGCAACGCGAAGGGCTTCCGCAACCGGGCTCTTGATCCCGAAAAATTCGAGGCGGAAAGCATCGAAGTGCTCGCCGCCTGCACGCTCGGCTGGAAAGGCGTCGTCGTTGACGGCGCGCCCCTCCCGTGCGGCCGCGACAATGCCGTTATGCTGTACACCCGGTTCCCGTGGCTGCGTGAGCAGGTTGACCAGTTCATCAGCGACCGCTCGGCCTATTTGCAGGACTGACCGGGGCGCTGTGCGAAGCCGTCCGCGTCTGGGTATCCCGGATCATGCCCGAAGCGGACGGCACAACGCAGCGCGATCATATCCTTGAGGCATGCAGGCAGACGGGGAAGACGCCGGAAGAGCTCGGCTGCCCCGAAATCTCCCTTGAAGACGAGGAAATACCTATTCCCGACGAGGGGCTGTACCTCTGGTTCTTTTTTCAGGAGCTTTGCGGCGGACGCGGCAACAACGGTTTCGGCCCCATGCCGTTGTCATGGCCGGACATTGAAGCATGGGCACGGCTCACGTCCACCCCCCTCTCTCCATATGAAGTTTTGACGATCCGCAGCATGGATGCGGCCTTTCTGTCCGCCTATGCCAAAGAAACGGAAAGACGCGACAAAAGCAAGGGAAAGCGATGACAGGCAATACAACGACGGTAGGAATTGAAGTCCGCGCGGACGGTACGCAGGAAGCGGCCCGCGACCTTGCCGCCGTCGACGCTTCCCTCCAGAAGATCCGGACGGGCCTCGGCGGGACGGTACAGCCCGCCGGGGCCGCCGCGCAGGGGCTTGCCGATGTCGGCGATGCCGGAAAGAAAGCGGGGACTGGCCTTGACGTGGCCGCCCAAGCCGCCGGTGACGCCGGGCAAAAGTTTACAGGCGTCAATACGTCAGTCAAGAAAGCTTCTGAAAGTCTCGGTTCTGTCGCCAAGCTCGCCGCCAGCGCGAAGTTTGACAAAATGGCGACAGACCTTGGCGCAATGGGCGTCAAGCTGAACACCTCAAGCCTGCACGCGCAAAAGCTGGCAAAGGCCATGCAGCAGGTGGAACGTGAGCGGGCTTTTCAGCAGCTTGCCGCCGATGCCAATCTTTCCACGCTCCAGCTTGCCAAATTCCGCGCCGAGCTTGGCGACACGCGCGGCGCACTGGCGACGCTGTCAAACGGCCTTGGCCTCTCGAAAGCCGCCATGCTCGCCTTTACCGCCGCCGTCGCTTTCGGGGGGCAGGCGTGCCTTGAGGCCGCGCTGCAAGCCGATCGCATTTCAAAAGCCTATACCACAATCACTGGCTCGTCGTCCGCAGCACAGGCACAACTTTCCTATCTTTACGATGTGAGCAACCGGTTGGGGTTGCAGTTCCAGTCCACGGCGGAATCGGCAAAGACATTTTTCGCCGCGGGGAAAGGCACGTCCCTTGAAAAAGATCTGAACTCGATTTTTGAGGCCGTGGCGTCCGCCGGTGCCGCTCTTGCCTTGTCCCAAGACGATATGCAGGGTGCTTTTCTTGCTCTCGGCCAGATGATCAGCAAGGGCAAAGTGCAGGCCGAAGAATTGCGCGGGCAGCTTGGCGAACGTCTCCCCGGCGCGTTCCAGCTCGCGGCGAAGGCTATGGGCATGACCACGGCGGAGCTCGACAAGTTCATGGCCGACGGCAAATTGACGGCTGAGGACTTGCTCCCGAAACTTGCCAAGGTCATGCGGGAGGACTTTGGGGCCGCCGCAGAAGCCGCTGCAAGCGGATTGCAGGGACAGCTTAACCGCCTCTCTACGGAATGGACGCGGCTCAAGGCGGGAATGCTTGATGCCGATTCTGCGGCGGACGCCGTCGGCACGCTGGCACAGGTCATGAAATCCTTTGCTGATAATAGTGCAACAGTCGGCGCAATCGTCAGCAAGGCGCTCCAGTTCGCCGTGTGGAGCGCCGGGGCCTATGCCTTCATTAAGGCATTAGGCGGACTTGTCTCTGTTTTCACGACACTTAAGACCCTCTCCAGCGCCGTGAGTTTCGCCGGTATCGTTTCTGGAGCCGGGGCCATTGCCGTCGTTGTTGCAGCCGCCGCCGTTGCCGTAACCTCGCTCTGTACATCGACGGCGAGCGCCGATGATGTTTTCCGTAAGCACCAGTCGACGATTGACGCATACAAGAAAAAAATGGGCGAGGCCGCCGATGAGGTAAGGAACCTCAGCGCCGAACAGGATGAAGCCTACAAAAAATCGCTTGAGCGGCAACGCGACGTTTTAAAAACGGATATTGCAGCGGCAACGCAGAGTATCAACAGCGCCCTGTCCGGCCTGACTTTCCTGTCATTCGATCAGATTTTCAGCACAGACGGGACTCGGTTTGTTGAAGCCCGCTCGGAACTTGAGTCTTTAGGGCGCGAGCTTGCCAAGCTCGGCCAGAACATTACACAGGAGGATCTTGACGCCTACGCCGCAAAAGTACGGGCGATTGACGAGCGTATGCGCGCCGCAGGGTTGGCAACCAAGGCGTGGAATGACGCGATTGACAAGCTCTTGTACAGCAATGACTCCTTTGTCAAAAACCTTTCCGCGCTGATTGCCAAGGGCCTGAGCGTTGAGGACGCCCTGCGCCAGCTTGCCGCCGAAGCCGAACATACCAAGGTTGCCGTCGGAACCGGTTGGAATATTGATGTTGATAACGTGACCAAGGGCATCGACGCTATGGAAAAATCCATACGTTCGATGCAGTCCGAAATGCTTGGCGGCAAGGTATTTGAAAAGATCGTTTCCTCGCTCCCGAAGGATTTTCCTCTCGAAAAAGCAAAGGAACTCTTTGATATTTACCAAAAAACGCCGAACCTTGAACCGTGGCAGAGGGCGGGACAGGTTGCCGCCGCACTCGGCGGGCAGTATGCCGCTATGGGCGATAATGCCGTCAAAGGCATCAACAAACTTTTTTCCGCAGGTGCGGAACTCGGCAAGACTCAGGCGAAGTACGCGGCTTACCAGAAAAATTTACGTGACACCGCCAAGGATCACACATCCGCGTACAACCAGATGGAGAACAACGCGGCGTCGTACAAGTCTGAACTGGAGCAGACCGAGGCGTCCATTCGTTCCTTGCAGGCGCAGCTCGCCACGGCCCCCGGCGATGTCTTTTCGCGTGAACAGGCAAAGATCCTTGCCGACTATGAAAAGACGCTGGAAAAGATCAACGAAGAGGCCACAAAATACGCCAATAAAAAGGGCGTCAGCACCGAACAGGCCAATCAGCTTAAGAAGCAGAAAGAAATTGAAGCCGGGCTCAAGCGTGATCTTGATCTGCGGCAGGCGCAGGAAAAGGAAGAGAAGCGCCTGGCCGAACTCGCGCGCGACAAATACGAATTTTACAAGGAAATCGAGGAACTGACGGGGCAATACGGCCTTTCCCTGCAATTCCAGTCGGAAGTCATTGCCGCACAGGTGAAGGAACTTGAACGGCTTGAGATACCAGAGGAGTACATCAACCAGTGGCGTGAACTGAAAGAGCTTCAAGCGTCCCATGAATGGGCGGACGGTGCTCGGCGGGCTTTCCTGCAATACCGGGCCGATGCGACCGACGCGGCGAAGGGGGCTGAGGAAGCCTTTTCCTCGCTCTATTCCGGTATGGATTCCGGCTGGAAGTCGGTATGGGAACAGATGATCGAGACGGGGAAAGTGTCGCTGTCGTCGTTCCGCTCGCTGTTTGTATCGTTCCTTGCCGATTTGATGCACATGGCGATCACCCGGCCCATCACCGTGCAGATTGCGGGCGTGGTGTCCGGTATGCTCGGTACGGGCGGCGTTGCGTATGCTGCGGGGGGGAGTGGCGGCTCTGGAATAGGGTTCGGCAACTTGCCGTTCTCCAGCCTGTTGCCCGATTCGTGGACGTCTGGCGCGGCAGGCTTCTTTTCCGGCATAACCGGGGGGATCAATAGTTTTGCCTCAAATGTGACGGGTGGTTTTTTTGCGTCTTCGGCAACTGAGGCTCAATTTAATGCATTGGCGAATAGTATTACAGGGGGGTGGGGGGTAGGAGGTTCCACGCTTCTCGGCACGCTCGGCGCGGCCGGTACTGGTTTCGGCCTTGGTTCCCTTGCGGGCAACCTGCTTTTCCCCAACCAGCCAAACATCAGTACAGGCGCGGGGATTGGCGGCGGGCTCGGTGCGGCCATCGGTTCCGTGGTGCCCGGCATCGGTACGCTTCTCGGTGGTACAATCGGCAGCCTGCTCGGTGGAGGGATTGGCTCCCTCTTCGGCGGCGGGCGGCGGACGCACGCCAGCGTGTACGGCAAAATGGAGAATGTGGGCTTCTCGCGTGACCCGCAGACGTACATTGACGCCTTCATGGGTGGGGCGTGGTATGACCGGGCCGGGCGGAAGGAAGCCGAGCCCGGTCATACCACGCCCCACCCATGAAGGCGTCA
>NZ_DBMAFI010000048.1:0-27914 GCF_057864385.1 Bilophila sp.
TTGAAATTCCAAAGGGGTAAAAATATCCTTCAATCATGGAGTCCATCAGCGAAAAACTGGAGAAAAAATCTGTATTTCCAGTATGCTGTAGAGATAAAATAGCAATATGCTAGGTTGTGTCGCCGATTAAGTTTAACTATTTGAAATTATTTAATAATATTTTACAACTTAAAAATATTTAATAATTTCAATATATTATATAAAAATAAAAATATAGCCTATACGAGCGCCAAAGTTTTTGGGGAATGCTCAGCTCAAGAAAAAGGTATAGACCCAGATGCCCGCGTTGATGACCATAGCAAGGAAGATGGCGGCGGAGGCCATATCCTTGCCGCGTTTGACGTGTTCGTTCCATTCGGTGGTCACGAGATCGAAGGATTCTTCGTCGGCACTGTTGAGCAGCTCCACGACCATGACCCCGATCCAGCCGCCGAGCACCAGCAGCCATTGTCCGGCGTCTTTACCCGTTACGGCAAGCAGGGCTGCCAGAACAACCAGTACGAGCACCTCATGCCGGAACGCCTGCTCGCCTTTCCACGCGAACACGAGGCCGGACAGGGAATTTTTGGTGGCTCCCATCAGATGCTTGGGATTGATGAATCGGGGCATAGCTTTCTCCCGTTTTCCTTTCAAAACGCTGCCGATGTGTCTACAGGTTACGATAACTGCCTAAAATACAAGCCTCTGCTATGAAATATGGCTGATATATCCACACAACATGATGAACATGCAGTGCTTTTATACAAATATCCTCTTGGCGGGCTCCATGATTGAAACACTTGGCTCTGTCATAGCATAAGTTGTTTCATCTCCACAGCACAGTGAAAATATGGCCTTTTTCTCCAGTTTTTCCATTGGCGGAATCCACGGCTAAGGCATTTTGTCGGTTAATCCTTTTGGACTTCAAGCAAAAAGCACCAACCGTTTTCTATGAAGCAGCTAACCATTTCATTACGTATCCCTTTTGGAGTCCCAAGAAAGGGTATATCAACCGAGTACCACGGCACAGCCGAATGCAAAAGTCTTAGGAGAGGAAGGGGAGGGGTGTGGGGAGGGGAAGGAGAAGCCCTTCTTCAGAAGGGTTCTCCTTCCCCTCCCCACGTCTCTTTCCCCCCCAACTAATGCGCATCGCCCCAGTTCCCGGCGGCGCCCCAGTCGGCCTTGAGGGGCACGTCAAGGACGATCCCGCCGGGACGGACGTTTGCCATGAGCGCGGCGACACGTTCCCCGGCCTCCTGCGCGGCGGCTTCGGGGACTTCAAGCAGCAGTTCGTCGTGTACTTGCAGCAACAGCTTGGCGTCCAGAGCGCGCAGGGGAGCGTCACCGTGCACGGCAAGCATGGCGAGCTTGATGATGTCCGCAGCGCTGCCCTGAATGAGCGTGTTGATGGCCTGACGCCGGGCGAGCGAACGCGCCTGCTGGCTTTCGGCCTGAATGTCCGGCAGGGGGCGGCGGCGTCCGGCAAGCGTGGTGACATAGCCCTGCTCGCGGGCCATTTCCTCGACGTTCTCGTAGAAGTTCTTGAGCCCCTGCAAGCGTTCAAAATAACGGGCCATGAACGCCTTGGCCTCTGACAGCGGGATTTTGAGCTCCTGCGCCAGCTTCTGCGGGCCCATGCCGTAGATCAGCCCGAAGTTGATGGTCTTGGCGTTGCGGCGCTGATCCGGGGTGATCTCGGAGGGCGGGGCGTCGAAGAGGAGGCTGGCTGTGCGGGCGTGGATGTCCGCGCCCTCGCGGAAGGCCGCCAGCAGCGTCTCGTCGCGGGAAAGATGCGCCAGCACCCGAAGCTCAATCTGCGAATAGTCCGCCGAGATGAGCTTTTTGCCTTCCGGCGCGGTAAAGCAGGCCCGCATCCGGCGGCCAAGCGTTCCGCGCACCGGGATGTTCTGGAGGTTCGGGTTGCTGGACGAAAGGCGGCCCGTGGCGGTGGCAAGCTGGTTGAACGTGGTCCGGATGCGTCCGTCGCCGCCCATGAGCCGGGGCAGCGGCTCCAGATAGGTCGAGCGCAGCTTTTCCAGCTTGCGGAACTCAAGGAGCGCGTCCACCACCGGATGGTGGCCGGAAAGTTTTTCCAGCACGTCCTGAGACGTTGAGGCTTGCCCGCCGCGCGTCTTGCCGGAAATGGGGAGCTTCAGGCGGTTGAACAGCACGTCCCCAAGCTGCTGTGCGGAGCGGATGTTGAACGGCCCCTGCGCTTCGCGGTAGACGTCCTCGGTGATGCGATCCAGATCCTTCTGCACTTCCTCCAGAAAACCGGCGAGGGCTTCGGCGTCGAGCTTGACGCCCGCGCTTTCCATGTCCGCGAGCACCGGGATGAGCGGCAGTTCCAGCGTCTTCATGAGTTCGACGAGGTGCGCGCCGGACAGCCGCTTAAGCAGCTGGTCGGTCATGGCAAGGGCGAGGAGTCCGGGATTGGCCGCCGAAAGCCCAAGCGCCGTGCCCCAGCGGGCGGACAGCTTGGGCCAGCCGTAGTCGCGATCCTCCGGCTCCAGCAGGTAGCTGGCGAGCCCAAGATCAAACCATTTTTCCGAGGGGATGCGCCGCCAGTCCGCGTGTGTGTGCAGCAGCGCCTTGACGTCCGGCGCGATCACGAATTTCGCCTTGAGCAGGCGATCCACGAGCTTGGGCGTCAGGCCGGTATAGACGATTTCCTTATCCCCGACGGCGACGGCGAGTTCGCCGTGCCCGCCGAGCACCGCCACGGGGTTGCCTTCCAGCGCGTCGAAGAAGGGATCGGAGGCGTCGCGGAGACGCTGGCGCGGTTCGGCCTTGGGCGTGTCGAGCAGGGAAAGCTGGCGCATGGGGCCGCCTTTCCCGGAATCCACCGTTTCCGGCGTATCGTGTTCCACGGCGACGCGTCCGTCGCGGATGAGCGTGGCGAGTTCGCGTTCAAGGGAGCTGAGCTCGAATTCACGGAGCAGGGTGGCGGCCTCCTGCCGGTTCACCGGGCGCACGCGCATGGCGTCGAGCGTGAGGGAGGCGCAGCGGGTGGTGTCCAGCGTAGTGAGCTGGCGGTACAGGAACATGGCCTCAAGCTGCCCGTCGAATTTTTTTTGCAGGGCGGGCTTCATGGAGGCGAAGCCGTCCCGGATGGCCTCCAGCGAGGCATACTCGTGGAACAGCTTTTCCGCCGTCTTCGGCCCCACGCCGCGGACGCCGGGGATGTTGTCGCTGGAGTCTCCGATGATCGCCTGCACGTCCGGCCATTGCGTGGGCTTGAGGCCCGTCTCTTCCTCAAAGCTCTTGAGGGTGACGATTTTTTCATCCTTGCTGGCAGGATCCCACATCATGACGTTGTCATGCAGGCACTGCTTGAGATCCTTGTCGGTAGCCACGAGGATCACCGGGCGTTCCTCGCGGTAACGCTTGGCGAGCGAAGCGAGGCAGTCGTCCGCCTCGCAGTTGTCGGAGACTTCAAGGTGCAGGCCGAGCGCCTTGATGAGCCGATGGATGGGATCGATCTGCTTGATGAGGTCTTCCGGGGTGGCGCTGCGCTGGGCCTTGTACAGCGGGAACAGCTCATGCCGGAAGTTGGGGCCGTGCCCGTCGAGCACAAAGGCGAAATGCCTGGGCTGTTCCTCGCGGAGGATGCGCATGAGGATGCGGGCCACGATGAACAGCGCGCTCGTCGGGAACCCGTCCGAACGCTGCATGCTTTGGTTGGCGTAGAACCCCCGGTATACGAAGGCCGATCCGTCCATGAGATAGATCGGCTCCTGATCAAATCGCTGCTTGATGCTCATATTTTCTCCAAGAGGGCGGCCGGGGATTTTTCCCCGCACCCGCTAAACTGCTCCGGCAGGATGTCCGCATCCGGCTCCTCGGAACCGATCCGCTTTTACAATATCCTTCCGAACCCGATCCGCGCCCCGGCCCTTCATCTTCCTAAAATTGGAGAGAGGGGTTCGATGCCGCGCCCCGGCTTTTATCTCCCCAAAACTGGAGATTCGATTCCGTGCCCCGCCCTTCATCTTCCCCAAACAGGAAAGAGAGACTCGATTCCGTGCCCCGGCCTTCATTTTCCGAAGAACCGGAAAAGAGGGATTCGATAAGGTCAAAAGTCTTTGGGGAGAGGAGGAGGGTTTGGGAGGGGGAGGGGCCCTTTCTCCAGAAAGGGCCCCTCCCCCTCCCAAACCCTACTCCTTCCCTTCCGTTATGGCTTCCCGGATGCGGCAGACGCCGCACACCCCGGAGGATGTCGGGTAGCCGCAGACGGTGCAGGGGGCGAGGGCGTCGCCTTCCGCCTTTTCGAGCCCGGCGAAGGCGGAACGCCCGCGCTTGAGGAAGTCCACGTAGAAGGAGAGCTTGCGTCCGGGCATCTCTTCCTCAAGCTGGTTCCAGAGCCCTTTGTAATAGGTGAAGCTCGCGCCCGCGCTGTACGGGCAGGGCGTATGGTGGTGCTCAATCTCTTCAAGGAAGGCGTAGGTCGCGGTTTCAAATTCGGTCAGCCGCCAGAAGGGTTTCACCTTGCGGGCGAAGCCGTCTTCACCGTCGAGGCGCGGGCCCTGATCCGAGAGGTAGCCGACGTCCCAGCGGAGGGTGTTGCTGAACAGGCGGGCGATTTCGTCATCGAGATTGTGCCCGGTGGCAAGGGCGGTGAAGCCTTCCTCAAGCGCCGTCTTGTTGAAATAGTGCCGTTTGATCTTGCCGCAGGCGGAACAGACGGGGCGCTTGAGACGTTGTTTGACCAGCGGGATGGCAAGCCCTTCCCTGGCCATTTCCTTGACGATGAGCTTGAAGCCGTGCCTGCCGCAGAAGCGTTCGATGACCCCGCGCACGATTTCGGACGTGCCGGGGATGCCGAGGTCGATGTGCAGGCCGGTAACGTCATAGCCCTGACGCGAAAGCTCCAGCATGAGGGAGAGGGAATCCTTGCCGCCGGACAGGGCGACGAGGATGCGATCCTCGTGGGTGAACAGCTTTCCGGTTTCGATGCCGCGGGCGACCTGCGCGGAGAAGAAATCCCGGAAGCAGTTTTCACAGAATCCGGTATTGTGGCTCGGCAGGGAGATGATGGCCGTAGCGGACTTGCAGCGTTTGCATATCATGGTGAGGCGAACTCCGGGGCAGGGCGCGGCTGCGCGCTGCGGATTGGATGGCCCGGCGTGAAACCGGTTAACTGGTTTTTCTAGCTGGCGTGCAAGAGCCTTGTCAAGCCGGGAAGATTGGGCGGAACACGCGGCTGCGGCATGATTTTTTTGTGCGGGAAGGGTGATTGTGATCCCGATCACTGCCTTTTTCGGGTAAAGGGAAGAGTATCCGTTGACAAGATGATGTCGTTTCCCCTCAACTTTGGAGGTTTCCATGTTTTGCAATCAGTGTGAACAGACGGCGAAGGGCACGGGCTGTACGGTTATGGGCGTCTGCGGGAAGCTGGCCCCGGTTGCCGATCTTCAGGATCATGTGATCTACGCGCTGCGGCTGCTGTCCCGCACGGCGCTCAAGGCCCGCGCCAAGGGCGTGGTTGAGCAGGATACGGACGATTTTACCGTCCGCGCGCTGTTCTCCACCCTCACCAATGTGAATTTCGATCCCGCGGCCCTTGAAGAAGTCGCCCTGGAAGCCATACGCCGCCGCAAGGCGCTCGCCGCGAAGCTCGGCTGTACGCCGGATACGAGCGACGCGGCCGTGAAAGCCGACTGGGAAAGCATCCGAAAGGTGCAGGCCGGAACCGACCGTTTCAGCGACGACGTGAATGTCCGTTCCGCCATGCAGCTGCTCCTGTACGGGCTGAAGGGCGTAGCCGCCTATGCGGATCACGCGGCGGTTCTCGGCCAGCGTGACCCGGAACTGAACGCCTTCATCTATGAGGCGCTCGCCGCCGGGATGCCGGACAAGGACGGCACGCCGGACAAGGCGCGCAGCCTTGAGGATTGGCTGGATCTGGTGCTGCGCTGCGGCAAGGCCAACCTGAAGGCGATGGAACTTCTGGACGCCGGGAACACCAGGGCGTTCGGCGATCCCGTCCCCACGCAGGTTTCCCTTGGGCACCGCCGGGGCAAGGCCATCCTCGTTTCCGGGCATGATCTCGAAGACCTGTACGAACTGCTGAAGCAGACGCAGGGCACTGGCATCAACATCTATACCCACGGCGAAATGCTGCCCGCGCACGGATACCCGGCGCTCAAGGCGTTCCCGCATTTTGTGGGGCATTACGGCACGGCGTGGCAGAACCAGCAGAAGGAACTGCCCGGCTTCCCCGGCGCGGTGCTGTTCACCACCAACTGTATCCAGAACCCCAAGGATTACGGCGGGAAGGTATTCACCTCCGGCATCGTGGGCTGGCCGGGCCTTGTGCATATCAAGAACCGGGACTTCGCGCCGCTCATCCTCAAGGCGCTGGAGTTGCCCGGATTCGAGGAAGACGCGCCGGGCAAGGAAGTGACCGTGGGCTTCGGGCGCAAGACGCTGCTGGACGCCGCCCCCGCCGTGCTTGACGCGGTGAAGACCGGGGCCGTGCGCCATATTTTCCTCGTGGGCGGCTGTGACGGCGCGAAGCCGGGCCGCAACTACTACACCGAATTTGTGGAGAAGGCCCCGCAGGATACGCTCATCCTCACGCTGGCGTGCGGCAAGTTCCGCTTCTTCGACAAGGATCTGGGCAAGATCGGGCCGTTCCCGCGCCTTATGGACGTGGGGCAGTGCAACGACGCCTATTCCGCCGTCAAGGTGGCGCTGGCGCTGGCCGACGCGCTCAAGTGCGGCGTCAATGATCTGCCGCTCTCGCTGGTGCTGTCGTGGTACGAGCAGAAGGCCGTAGCCATCCTGCTCACCCTGCTCGCCCTCGGCGTGAAGAACATCCATCTTGGGCCGAGCCTCCCGGCCTTCGTATCCCCCGACATCCTCAATCTGTTGGTCGAGAACTGGGGCATCAAGCCCATTTCCACCCCTGAAGGGGATTTGAAGGCCCTTCTGGGATAAACGGCATACGGGGGAGGACGGCGTTTCCCGTGCGGCCTGCGATGCCGCAGGGATACCGCACAGGGGATTGCCGCCGAGACATTCGCCTTTTCGGTGCCTTTCTAAAGATCATTTTATATCTCATATGGTTGAATATAGGTTTCGTTGAAGATGTGAATGTTTCTTGCCACCCCCTTGTTGCCAGCCATAGCGTAAAAGGGACGGGCGCTTTTTCGGAAGCTCCCGTCCTTTTTGCATTTGGTGCCTTTGGCGCGGAAACGCTTGCGCCCAGCGGCGGCCCCGGTGTATTTTTTAGGTTCTGTTATAGTATGTGGTTGTTTCATCTCCACAGTGCGGTGAAAATACGGCCTTTTTCCGGTTTTCCCCTTGGCGGGCTCCACGGCCAAGGCATTTTGCCGGTTATCCCTTTGGAGCTTCAAGGAAAAAAGCATCAGCCATTTTCTATACCACAGCCATATTTTTAAAGAAATACACTGTAAAACAGGAGCTGGCATGTCAAACGAACGGTTGGAAGTGCTCGGTGGCTTGCCGCTGTTTGAGCCGTTGTCCCCGGACGAGCGGGAGCGTCTCGCCGTGGAATGCCGGATGCGTAGGTTTGCGCGCGGGGCGGCTTTGTTCCGTGAAGGGGAGCGCGCCGACGGCATGCACATCGTCCTGCGCGGCGTCGTGAAGGTCGTCCGCTTCGCCACGGACGGGCGGGAGATGGTGCTTCACCTTGTCCGCGGGGGAAACACAATCGGCGAGGCCGCGATGTTCCAAAAGGGGACGTTCCCGGCGTCCGCCGTGGCGGTGGACGACGTGGAAACCCTGTTCCTTCCGGCGGAGGCGCTGTTTGCGCTGGTGACGGAAAACCCGGAGATGGCCTTGCGGATGCTCGCGGCGCTGTCGCTCCGCCTGCGGATGTTCGCGCACAAGCTGGCGGCGCAGGGGCAGGGCGGTGCGGCCTGCCGGCTTGCCACGTATTTGCTGCACAGAAGGCAGATCGGGGGCGGGGACTGCATCCGGCTCGGCGTTTCGCGGGAAGTGCTCGCCAACCTGCTTGGGCTGGCCCGTGAAACGCTTTCCCGCCAGTTGTCCCGGTTCTCCGAGGCGGGCTTGGTCGAGCTGAGGGGAAAGGACATTATCATTCTTGACGTTCCCGCTTTGCAGGCCACTGCCGCAGAAGGAGACAGATAGGCGGAATGCCGGATACGCTCCGGGTGTTCCGGTTTGCGGGGCATGGCAAGGATGATGGGGCCCGATGCAGATACATCAATCCCGACAGCAAATTTGAATGGATGGGCTCGGTTTCAGGGACGGCAATATGGGCCTTTGGATTGCTGAGGCCAGCGGGGGAAACGGAAACTGCTGGATGGCGGTCAACGAAGGCCATGTTGTTCCCGGTCTGGAGGCGTACCTTTCGCCGGGGATTGTTTCAGGCATTGGTATGGCTTCGTGGGTAAGGCCCATTGCGTTGCGGTGGACGGGGCGGCGGGGACTGGCATTCAGCCGTTCCCACAAGGGAAAAGCCGCACGGCGGAACTGCAAAGAGCGAGGGGATTCCTGTGGAACCGCCCGGAATGCCGGGTCGTATCGTCAATGAGATATAATCATTAAAATTATTGGCCCTGTCATAGAGCCTGGTTGTTTTTGTTTCATCAATATATTGAAAATATATGCTTTTTCTTCAATCTTTCCGCTGATGGGCTCTGTGATTGGGAGATTTTATTGGTTATTTCTTTGGAATTTCAAGAAAATAAAGCATCAACCGTTTTCTATGACACAGCCAAATCATTCAACTATTTTTAAAGTTACAAAAGATTGTTTTTAATGGTTTCAAATGGTTGCATGTAACATGGCGACACGGCCTAAGGAGGCGCCATGCGAAATGTCTTAACCTTGCTGGGTGCAGGGCTGCTGGCGGGATGTTGCCTGATGCACTTTCATGTCCCTATTACGGAACAGACACGAACCAACGCCCAAACCTTCGGGAGCCTCGGTCAGCGATTGCTGCCGGATGGCACGCCTCCTGAACGGATCGCCGCGTTCCGGCAATGCCTGAGTGTGGCCTATATGGGGCACTACGGGGAAGGCGAGGCGGGCGCGGCACGGGAACGCGAGGACGGGTATGCGTTGTTTTGGCAGACCCTTATGGCGGCTTCCCCGACATACGACCAATTGGTGGCCTATGACATTCATGCGCGGGGCCGGAAACGATACGAAGCCGATCCGCGTTCTTTCGTGGAGGCGGGCGGGGTATGGGCCCGGATCGTCTTTGAGCGGTGCGGCGCGGGTGTGTTTCCGGACGAGGATCGCTACCGTATGCTCAGCCTTTTTTCGCGCCTTCCCGCATGGTGTGACCCCCTGAAAGGCGTTCCTCCGTCGCCGCGGCATACGGACGGCATGGGGACGCCGTCCATAGGTGGCCCGCAACTTCCATAAAGCAAAGCGCATACCGTTCCCGAAAAGAAACGGCATGCACTCATGCAGAAATATCGGATATGCTAAAACGACGAAGCGGTTCCAGATAGCTATCTGGAACCGCCATTGTTAGCTGGTAGCAAGGGGGAGATTTGAACTCTCGACACTACGGGTATGAACCGTATGCTCTGACCAACTGAGCTACCTTGCCACAGGTTGCTGCCGCAGCAGCGAGGTCATTTAATAAGCGAGTTTGCGGGACTTGGCAAGCTTTTTTTGCAGGAAAATAGCAAAAAATGTAATTTGTTGAATTTTCTATCTTAAATTGTGGCAAGAAAACTGTTTGGGGAACCGTACGCGGATGCGGGCCGTGCCGCATGGCCTTCCTCCTCCCCGGTGATGGCGGGGAAACCGTGCCCTTGATGACGGCAAGCGGCTGGTTCAGCCCTTCTCCCCGCTAATGGCCGGGAAACGGCTTTTTGTCAGGGCGAAATCCCCGTTGTCCAGCGCATGGCTCCGTTATTCGGGATGGCTGTGTTATGGAAAATGGTTGATGCTTTTTTTCCTTGAAGCTCCAAGGGGATAACCGACAAAATGCCTTATCCGTGGCTCCCGCCAAGGGGAAAAACGGAGAAAAAGGCTGTATTTTCACCGCACTGTGGTGATGAAACAACCACATGCTAGAACAGAGCCTTCGGGATACGAAGGCTTCATCTCCACGGTATGGTGAATACGCGGCTTTTCCCCTCGCTTTTTCGTTGGCGGGCACCATGCCGGAGGCATCTTATCCGCCGTTTCTTTGGAACCTCAAGAAATAAGGCATCAACCGTTTTTCATGATGCAGCCTGGGGCCTGTTCGCGCAAACAGAGAATAAACATAACTTGCAAATGGTTATATCTGTTTTGAGCGATGCTGTATTTTCCTTCAACTCTCTTCAGGCATGGGAAAAATGCGGCATAGTGTGAACAGGCCCTACGCGCCCTCAAAGCCCTCCGCCGCCGCAAATGTGGCTGCATTCCGGCAGGGAGAACGTTTTCCGCTTGGGGTACGCCTTTTCTCAGGCGACGGCGCACAGCCAATAGGCCCATGTCACGCCGATCATGGTGGCAGTCCTCAGGAGCTGGTTGCAGAAGATGAGCTTGAAGGCCAGGCCGGGGCTGTAATATCCGGCGTAGGCCGGGAACTGGTGCCGGATGGTTCGCATGGGGGTGGAGAGGATGTTGCCGACGAGCAGGGCGATGATGACTTCCGGGGGGGTAAGCCCGCCCATATGCAGGGCGGAACCCGCGGCGGACAGGGAAGCGCCGATTTCGGCGGCGAGGCTCAGGAGCACGATGCCGAGCGCCTCCGGCCTGATGAACCCGATCCACGGGGTATGCTCGGAAAGCCACGCCTCGGCGGTGCGGAACAGCCCGTAGTGCTGCATCAGGTACATGGCGACGTAGACGGGGATGGTGAACATGACGAGCTTGGGCAGGCGGCGGCGGAACCGTTTCCACGCCTTGAGCGCGGCGCTTTTGAAGGTGACTTTTTCCTGAGGCAGCCGGCACTCGATGCAGGTTTCGCCATGAAGGGGCGGCAGGAGGAAATGCCCAAGGCCCACCGTAAACAGGGTTCGCAGCACGGCCGCCGCGAGGGTCAGCCCCGTATAGACGAGGGCGGGGGCGCCGAGCACGGGCCAGAGCATGAACAGCATGGTCGGCAGGTGGACCATATAGGCGGGCAGGCTGTTGAACAGGTTGGCGAGCACAAGCTCGCGCAGGCTGATTTCACCCTTGGCGTGGCTTTCGGACAGCAGGGCGTTGGCGGCGGCCGGGGAGAAGAAGGCCATGGAGAAGGACGCACCGGCGGCTTCGCGCAGCCGGGCGAGCCGCACCAGCGGCGCGGAAAGGCGGGCGAGGGGCCGCGTCCAGCGCAGCGCCTCAACGATATTGGCGATAAGCAGGCCAAGGCACATGGCGAACAAAAGCCGGGTGAGCGGGCGGCCCAGCGTCAGCCAGAACGGCATCGGATCGGAAGGTATCATGGGGGTCGGATACCACGCTTTCCAAGGAGAGGCCAGCGCGTATTCTTCCGCCTCCCGGCATTGTGTGAAGGCGGGAATTCGTGTAGGTTAAGGCTTGCTCGAAGAGCCCCCCTTTAACCCTCGTAACTCTCCGATTGTCTCGCAAGGAGGTTCCCATGCTGATTCGTGAGTGGATGACCAAGGACGTCATCACCGTGACCCCTGACACATCCATGCTGAAAGCGTCGAAGTTGATGAAGGATCATAATATCCGGCGTCTTCCCGTCCTTGACGGGAAGCGCGTGGCAGGCATCGTTTCCGACAGGGACATCCGGGCCGCCTCTCCTTCCAAGGCGACGACGCTCGATATGCACGAGCTGTACTACCTCCTTTCCGAAGTGAAGGTAAAAGACATCATGACCAGCGATCCGGTCACGGTCTATGACACCGACGCCGTGGACGCCGCCGCCCTGATCATGGAAAACAAGGGGATCGGCGGCCTGCCCGTGGTCGACGGCTCCGGGGAGCTTGTGGGCATCATCACCGATCATGACATCTTCAGGGTGCTGGTGGACTTCTGCGGCGCGAGCAAGGGCGGCCTTCAGCTTGCCTTCATGCTTCCCGACAAGCCCGGCGTGCTGACCCCGATTTTCGAGGCCATCAGCCAGAACGGAGGCAACGTCCTTTCCGTGCTCACCTCGCGCAGCAAGACGCAGGAAGGGAGCAGCCACGTCTATATCCGTCTCCATGCGATGGACTCCGAAAAGGAAAAGGCCCTTATCGAAAATATGAAGAAAGCCATGCCGTTGGAATACTGGATGGATGACGAGTTCCACTGCAACAAGAATTGCTGATTGTTTCGGCTACGGCAGAAAGAGGGAGAGGCTTTCACGGAAGCCTCTCCTTTTTTGTATGGAAAGGAAACATCCCGCTATGCGGGAGGTTCCGAAAAGCTTACGGCTTTACATATGTTATAAAAACTCCTTTTGATTTGTCAGTAAAGCTTGCGGTCTGGCAACTGCAGGCGGCAACAAATCAAAAGGAGGTCACAATGAGTGACGTTCAATAGTTAGCCCACACAAAGCGGCATGGGACGGCCTCGCCGCATGAGCGTATCCGGTGGTGAGGCGGCGGGACGGTATGGCCGCTCAAGCCTGCGCCGTATCGCGGCGGTGGGGGATGCCGTTTCCTTTTCCCGGCGGCCTTTCTTTCCTCCACCCAAGCCTTCCGCCGATTGCCGCCATCGCGCCGATGGCGAGGATGGGGAAGCCGCCGGGCCCAAGCCGGGCCTATTTCCTCAGCCCAAGCTCTTCGTCGATTTCCGCCATCGCGCCGATGGCGAGGGTGAGGAAGTCGCCGAGTTCAAGCCCCAGCTCAGAGCACTGCCGGATGCAGTCACGGTTGACGCTGGCGGCAAACGCTTTGTCTTTCATCTTTTTCTTGAGGCTGGAGGCCTGCATGCCTTCCATGCCCGTGGGGCGCACGAGTGCCGCCGTGACCACAAGTCCGGTCACGGTTTCCCCGCAGCGCAGGGCGTAGTCGAAGGCGGAGGAGGGGGCCACGCCGGTCATTTCGCCGTTGTGGGCGCGGATGGCGTGCAGGGCTTCTTCGGGCAGGCGGTCGCCGATGCGTTCGGCTCCGACGAGGCCGTGCTTGGCGGGATCATCATGGGTAAGGGGATAGTCGAGATCGTGCAGCAGCCCGGTCAGGCCCCACACCTCTTCGTCCTCGCCTAAATGCCGGGCAAGGGCGCGCATGACCGCTTCCGAGGCCAGCGCGTGCTGGATGAGATGTTTTTCGGGGCCGGGTTCGTTCAAAAGGGCCAAAGCCTGTTCGCGGTTGATCATGACGCCTCCGTGGGTTGGTGAGGGGACAAGGAACCTGTTGCATACCGCAGCGCGGCTTCAAAATCCAGCGCTGTCGGATGATTGACACAACCTCTGGAATGACGGAAAAGGAAGGGATCTATTTTCATCCTTCTTACCCGGTTCGCCCCGCGGCGGACAACGCACCTACATGAAGCGCATAATCGGTATAAAATTTAGTCATTACGGACAAATATATTTTTTCTACTGTGAGGATCCCTTTGTCGGCAGGGGGGATCGCGTACTTGCGGAAACCGGTCAGGGCCTCGGCATCGCCACGGTCATGAACATTGTGGATCGCCTTCCTGAGGATCTTCCCCCGGACGGTGTGCGCGATATCCTGCGCAAGGTGACCGAGGAGGATCAGATCGTTGCGGAAGAAAACGATACCCTGACGTACTCCGCGTATAAGTTCTGTGAATCGCGCATCCGGGAACGCCAGCTCGACATGAAGCTTGTCGATGTGGAGGTGCTTTTCGATCGCAGCAAGCTGGTGTTTTATTTTACCGCCCCAACCCGGATCGACTTTCGTGAGCTGGTAAAGGATCTGGTGCGCGAATACCACACCCGCATTGAGCTGCGCCAGATCGGCGTCCGGCACGAGACGCAGATGCTCGGCGCGGTGGGGAGCTGCGGCATGGTGTGCTGCTGCCGCCGGTTCCTGCGCAAGTTTGTGCCCGTGACCATCAAGATGGCGAAGGAGCAGAACCTGTTCCTGAACCCCTCCAAGATTTCGGGCATCTGCGGGCGCCTCTTGTGCTGCCTCAGTTATGAGCAGGAGAACTATGATATTTTCCACAGCAGTTGCCCGCGCCTCGGAAAACGCTACCAGACCAACAGGGGCCCCATGAAAGTGCTGCGCGCCAACATGTTCCGCAACAGTGTGGCCCTGCTGACGGATACGAACGAGGAGCTTGAGCTGACGCTCGACGAGTGGCAGGAGCTCGATCCCCGGCGTCCCGACGCGCCGCCGCGCCCGGAAGGAAAGCCTGATGCGAAGCCGGAGAACAAGCCTTCGGCGCCCCGCCCGCATGACGAGCTGATGGTGGTCATGGCCGATCCGGACACCATCGACGAGGCGTTTGGCGACGACCCCGATGAGCTTGACGATCTCGGCGGGCTCAATGACGGCGATATGGAAACGCTTGAAGAGGGGCTCCGCCCCAAGCGCAAGCGCAAGCGGAAGAGATAGGGACGGGGGAGCGAAAAGGGGCCTTTCCGGGGAAAGGGCCCGCTTCTCCCGAACCCCTCCCATCATCCCTGAGGGCGTTTGGCCTGAGGGGAGGCCGCGCGGCGGAAGCCCGTTCCGGCGGGGGAGGGGCAATGAGTCAGAAACGGCTGCAGACGGGACGGTTTGCGGCCGGCATATACGGAACACCATGAAAGGAGCTTTCCCGTGTCCTCCACGTTTTACATTACGACACCGATTTATTACGTGAACGCCCGCCCGCATCTTGGGCACGCCTATACGACCATCGTTGCGGACAGCCTGCGCCGTTTCCATACGTTGCTCGGCGAGGATACGTGGTTTCTGACCGGCACGGACGAGCACGGCGACAAGATCGTCAAGGCCGCCGAAGCCGCCGGGCAGACCCCGCAGGAATTCGTGGACGGCATCAGCGGCCAGTTTCAGGCCCTGTGGCCCAAGCTCGGCATCAAGCACGATCAGTTCATCCGCACGACGGATGCCGATCACAAGGCCCGCGTGCAGGCGTTCCTCCAGAAGGTGTACGACAACGGCGACATCTATTTCGGCGAGCACGGCGGGCATTACTGCACGGGCTGCGAGCGTTTCTACACCGAAAAGGAACTGGAAAACGGCCTGTGCCCGCAGCACCTGACCAAGCCGGACTTCATTCAGGAGAAGAACTATTTCTTCCGCATGTCCAAGTACCTGCCGTGGCTTGCCGAGCATATCCGCGAAAACCCCGACTTCATCCGTCCCGAACGCTACCGCAACGAAGTGCTGTCGATGATCGAAAGCGGCGTGCTGGAGGACCTGTGCATTTCGCGCCCGAAATCCCGCCTCGAATGGGGCATTGAGCTGCCGTTCGACAAGGATTACGTCTGTTACGTGTGGTTTGATGCGCTGCTCAACTATATTTCCGCCCTCGGCTGGCCCGACGGCGGCAAGTATGCCGCGTACTGGCCCGGCGAACACCTCGTCGCCAAGGATATCCTGAAGCCGCACGGCGTATTCTGGCCCACCATGCTGAAATCCGCCGGGGTGCCGCTGTACAGGCACCTTAATGTACACGGCTATTGGCTCATCAAGGACACCAAGATGTCCAAGTCTCTCGGCAACGTGGTCGAGCCCATCAAAATGGCGGAACATTACGGGCTGGATGCGTTCCGGTATTTCCTGTTGCGCGACATGCAGTTCGGTTCTGACGCCAGCTTCTCCGAAGAGGCGCTGATCACCCGCTTCAATGCCGATCTCGCCAATGACCTCGGCAACCTGTTCAGCCGCGTGCTGTCCATGAACGCCAAGTATTTCGAGGGCAAGGTTCCGCCGATGGGCGAACTGACCGAGGACGACAAGGCGCTCGTCGAGCTTGCGGAGAACTCCCGCCGCAACTACGTGCAGCTGTTCGGCAACATCCGTTTCTCGCAGGGCCTCGACGCGCTGTGGGAGCTCGTGCGCGCCCTCAACAAGTACGTGGATTCCCAAGCCCCGTGGACGCTCTTCAAACAGGGCGATACGGCCCGCCTCGGCACGGTCATCCGGCTGCTGCTCGAATGCATGCGCAAGGTGGCGCTCTGCCTGTGGCCGGTCATGCCGGGCACGGCGGCGGCCCTGCTTGAGCAGCTCGGCCAGCCCTTGCCCGCGTCCGAGCGTTTCGGCGTCGCGCCCGCCGGGAACGTCAACGATGAAGAGGGCGCTTGGGAATGCCTTGCCACCGGCAGCGTGATCGCGTCCGCGTCCAACCTGTTCCCGCGCCTGGAAATCCCGGAAGAGATGAAGGAAGACAAAAAGGCGAAGCAGAAGAAGCCCGCCAAGGGGAAGGAAGCCAAAGCCGCGCCCGCGCCTGCTGAAACAGCCGCCCCCGGAGTGGCCGAATACGCCGACTTCCAGAAGCTTGAGCTGCGCGTGGGCACGATCCTCGAAGCGGGCCGGGTGCCCAATGCGGACAAGCTGCTGTGCTTCAAGATCGATCTTGGCGAAGCCGAGCCGCGTCAGATCCTGTCGGGCATTGCCGAGCACTTTGAGCCGGAAACCCTCGTGGGCCGTCAGGTGTGCGTGGTCGCCAACCTCGCGCCGCGCAAGATCCGCGGGCTCGTATCTGCGGGCATGATCCTGACGGCGGAATCCCCTGACGGCAAGCTGACCCTCCTCGCCCCCGGCGGGGATGTCGCGCCGGGAAGCAGGATTTCATAGGGGAAAAGAATCGATGCAAAAAGGGGAACCTTTCGGAAGGAAGGTTCCCCTTTTTGTTTGAATCCCGCCGATAGGCGTGCGGTTGATGCACGGCGCGATAGGCCCGCAGGAGGCCGCACGGTAACCAACAACAGATAATCTCCCGGCTTTGCCGGGGGACTCCCAAAGTTTGTTTTTCCAGAAGGCTCTGTCAGAGTATGTGGTTGTTTAATTTGGCTGTGTTTAAGTTTGTGGCTGATACAAGATTCCAACTGGAAAGGAAGAGTTCTTTGGAAATTATTTGGAGGTCTCGCAACAATTCTTCAAAACTGGATTTCATGTAATGAACAAAAAATGAGAGAGGCCCACATCACTAGACGTGGAACGATCTTTTATCTATTGATTTTCATTGAAAAAATCATCAACCGTAAAATTGAACACAGCCTTTAATTTTATTAATATACTGAAAATATATACTTTCTCTCCGATTTTTCCGCTGGTGGGCTCCATGATTGGGGGGTATTGGTTATTTCTTTGGAACTTCAAACAAAGCATCAATCGTTTTCTGTGGCACAGCCTTTTTATTTTGCTGGGTTATAGAAAATGGTTGATGCCTTTTTCCTTGAAGCTCCAAAGGGATAACCGGCAAAATGCCTTGGCCTTGGATCCCGCCAAGGGGAAAACCGGAGAAAAAGGCTGTATTTTCACCGCACTGTGGAGATGAAACAACCATAAACTATAACAGAGCCTTTTATTTTGTGTCCGGCACGATTGCGTGAGGAAGATTAGGGAGGGAACGCTTTCCTTAGGTGGTGTCGTCAATTAGATATAATCTATTGAAACCATTTAACTGTTTTTCAGGTTGCACAAGGATTGTTTCCAATAGTTTCAAATAGCTACATATAAGATGGCGACACGGCCTAGAACGGTTTTCCTCTCCCAAAAATTCCACTCCGAGGGCTTTGGGCTGGCGGGGAGGCTGCACGGAATGTTCCGTGGGTAAAGGCGAAGGCGGTGTGATTATAGCAAGAATAGGAACAGAGCAGGCAAGGGGAAGCGCCATATCTCTTGGGGAGAATATGGAATCGGTGCAGGAGGATGAGGGGAGAGGGCATTATGGAGATGCCCTCTCCATGCTTTACTGCCGCTGTTGTTTTTCCGGCAAGGCCGCGATGATGACGCCTACGAAAGTAAGCCCGACGCCAAGGGCTTGGGCCAGCGTGAGGCGTTCTCCGAGGATGGTAAAGGCGAAGATAAGGGTGAATACGGGGATGAGGTTGCCGAAGAGGGCTACGATGCCCGCTTCAAGGTGTTTGAGTGCGAAGTTGAAGCTCAAATAGACAAGGAAACCCACGCCGATCCCCATATAGAGCAGGCCGCCGACTGCGGGCGCGGTGATGTTGGCGGGTATGGGCGTCATGAACACGAAAGGCAGGAATACGATGGTTCCGCCGAGCGCTTGAATGGCGGAAATGCTCAGGAAGGAGTAGCGCCGGGAAATAAAGCGTACGCATATGGCATAGCCCGTTGCGGACAGGATGGCCCCAACCATGAGCAGGTTGCCGAGGATGGGATTGGAGGCCTGATCCGAGCTTTCGGCGGCGAGGGAGGCTCCGGCGACGCCCGCCACGGCAAGCAGCATGGCGACGATGGTCTTCTTGGTCAGCTTTTCGCCGAGGAACAGCCATGCGGCTACGGCGGTGCAAAGGGGGAAGCAGGCCGCGATGACGCCGCCCTGCGATGCCGTGGTGTAGGTCATGGCGAAGGTTTCGCAGAGGAAGAACAGGCAGGGCTCGAACAAAACCATCGCCACCAGATATTTCCAGTCGCCTTTCTGATAGGGGAGACGGCTCCACAGGCGGTACAGCGCCAGATAGATGACCCCGGCGAACGCTACGCGGGCGAAAACCACCTGCATGGCGGTAAACGACTCGAACGCGTATTTCATGGCGATCATGCCGCCGCCCCACGTTGCATAGCTCAGGATCAGCAGCGCCATCAGCACGTTCTTGGATACGGTCATGGTTCCCTCCCCAAAACGCCCGCAGGTTGTGGAACGGCGGGCCATCATGATGTTTCCGAGAACTTTAGATGGTTGTGCCCGGCAAATCTGATGCAGATGCGACACTTTTGCAAAAATAAGGGGATGTGGGGGGAGGGGTGGAAGGGAAAGCGTAAGGCGTGGGCCCCTGTCCTGAAAAAACCGTGAAGGCTTGTATGGCCTCCACGGTTTGTACAGAGACGGTGGGTTGGCGGGTTAGGGGAGCAGGCCATACGCCAGCGGATCTTGCCGTGAGGTGCCTCTTACGCTGTTGACATCTTCGGGGCAGGCCATGCGCCCGCGGGGCTTGCTTTCACCAGCGGCCTTTGAAGGAGCCTGAACCAGATCAGGCCATGCGCTCGCGGAGCTTGCGGCGTTCGCGGTCGATTTGCTCGTCCGTGGCTCCGAAGTCGCGCATCAGGTGCTCGGTCATGGCGACGGCGACTTCACGTTCGCCGGAGAAGACGGCTGATACGCCTTCGGACTTGAGGTTTTCCGCCACACGCAGATAGGTGGTGTGGACGAGGATGCGCAGGTTGGGGTTGATGGCGCGGGCGACTTCCACGATTTCCCCGGCAGGCGCGCTCGACGAGGAAATGATGAGCCCCTCGGCCTCTTCCGCTCCCGCGTGGATCAGGACTTCGCGCTGTGTGGCGTCGCCGTAGATGATCTTCTCGCCGAGCGCGCTGACCCTCCGCACGGTATCAATGTTCATTTCCACGACCACCACGTCGAGGTTGTTGTCGCGGAGGATGCCCGTGAGCTGCTTCCCTACGGGGCCGTACCCTACAACAATGATGCGCTGCGCGCCTTCAGGGTGGGAAAGCTCATTTTCGTCGAGCCGGGGGAGCCCGATGCCCTTGGATTCCAGCCAATGGGCCACCCCGTTGATGCGCCGGTAGAGCAGGGGGTTGAGGGTGATGGAAACGATTGCCGTCACGATGATGGCGCTGGACGCTTCCTTGGGCAGTACGCCGAAGCTCACGCCCATCGCGGCGAGGATGAAGGAAAATTCGCCGATCTGCGCCAGTGCGACCGCGACGGAAAGGGCCATGCGCAAAGGCTTGCCGAAGAGCTTGACCACAATGAAGGCGGCCAGCGGTTTGCCGATGAGGACGATCCCAAGCGTGGCGAGGATGAGGGGCCAGTCGCTGATGAGCGAGGCGGGGTTGAACAGCATCCCCACGGAAACGAAGAAGAGGACGGCGAAGGCGTCGCGCATGGGCAGGGCTTCCGCGGCGGCCTGCGAGCTGAATTCGGACTGGCCGACGACCATGCCGCTGAGGAAGGCGCCGAGGGCCATGGACGCGCCGAAGAAATTGGCCGCGCCCACAGCCACGCCGAGGGCCAGGACAAGGACGGAGAGGGTGAAGAGATCGCGGGTTCCGGTGCGGGCTACGTAGGCGAGGAGCTTGGGGATGATCCGCTGGCCGACCACCAGCGCGAAGACCACAAGGGCGCCGAGTTTCAGCGTCGTAACGGCAAGGACGTGCCAGACGCTTTCGGACTGTCCGCCGCCGCCCACGATGGCGGGCAAAAGCACCAGCAGAAGGATGGTGAAGAGGTCTTCCACCACCAGCCAGCCGAGGGCGACGTGGCCCGTCGTGGTGTGCAGCGCCTTGTTGTCGGAGAGGACGCGGGTCAGGACGACCGTGCTGGCGACGGAGATGGCCATGCCGAAAACAGCCCCGGCTGACCATGACCAGCCGAAACCGTGCGAAACGACCATGCCGAGCAAGGTTGCCGCCCCGATCTGGGCTGTCGCGCCGGGCAGGACGATACGCTGGACGGCCAGCAGGTCTTTAAGGTGGAAGTGGAGGCCCACGCCGAACATGAGCAGGATGATGCCGATTTCCGCGCACTGGGAAGCCGTGTCCGCATCGGCGACGAAGCCGGGGGAATAGGGGCCTACAATAATGCCTGCCAACAGGTAACCCACAATGGGGGACATGCGCAGTTTTTGGGTGATGAATCCGAGCACGAGGGCTGCGCTCAGGCCACCGGCAAGCGTCAGGATGAGATCGACGTTATGCAGCATAGGATCCTTTGCATGTGCGGTTGTCCGTTCACGTATCCATGATTGCATCCTTTTTCAAAGAGCAAGAATGCCGAAACGGGGAACGAATATCAAGGGGATAGCCCTGACCGTTTCGTGATTACCTCCCAACGTCGCCTGAAAGAGGCGCTTGTTTCCCTCCATGATGCGCCGGGGCGGAAAAGGGCTTGCGGCGCGGGGCGGCTGCCCATACGGAAGATGCCGCAAAAGTGGGTAATGGAGCATCCTGCGTTTTTTTCCGATGGGAGTAAAGGTTTTGGGAAAAATTTTGATGTCGGATGCTCATGCCGTTTTTGCAAAAAAGATACTTCTATGGAGAAAAACGGCATTGATGTGGTCTGTTTTATGGCCTTTTCCCCCGCCTTTTCGAGAAAAGCGCCCAAGGAGCGGCTGTCTGTGAAAAATATCGTTAACAAAAGAGAAAGGAGGAATTTCTGTTGAATAAAAAAATGAAAAGGACTATCCTTTTTTGAAAGAAAAGTTCTTGCAAAAAACGTACTGGTTCTGGGAACGCATCCCGGCTTTCGCAGGTCTCCGACCATCGGAATGTCATGAAAATCAAGCTCGACGAAACCAATCTGGCAATTATCAAGGCGCTGCGCAATGGCCGCGCCTCTTTCCGGGACATCGCCGCGGATCTGGGGCTTTCCGAAGTGACTGTCCGTACCCGCGCCGCCCGGCTCATTGAAGACGGCGTACTGGACATCTGCGGGCAGGTCGATGTGGAAAAGCTGCCCGGCCATACGCTGGCCTTGGTGGCGATCAAGCTCCGCTCCCCGGATCTGGTGGGCGAGGGCGAAGTGTTTTCCCATCTGAGGGGCGTGGTTTCCGTGGCCGTCCTGACGGGGCGGCACGACCTCATCCTGACCGTGCTGCTCAATGAGGAATTCGGCCTGCTGGATTTCTACACCAACGAGTTCTCCAAGTGTCACGACAGGGTGTCTTCCATCGAAACCTTTATCGTCTATAAGGGGTTCGGCCTGAAAGTGCCCTATGTTCTGTAGGCGCCCGGCGGTTTGTGGAGTTTTTTTGAGTCGGCGGGGGTGTCCCGTCGGCTTTCTGGTGTCGCACAGGCGGCGCGGGATTTCGTACAAACAGGGAATGTCAAACGGAGTCATTCATGTTGCATCAAACGGCATTACACGCAACGCACGAGGCCCTCGGAGCCACGCTGGTTGATTTCGGCGGCTGGGATATGCCGCTCTGGTATCCCACCGGCGCGGTGAAGGAACATCTCGCCGTCATCCAGCACGCCGGGCTGTTCGACATCGGGCACATGGCCGGGCTCATGGTTTCCGGCCCCGATGCGCTGGAGGCCCTCCAGTGGGCCTTTACCAAGGATTTGTCCTTGTCCGGCCCGCGTGCCGCTTACGGCGCGTTCCTCGACGCGTCCGGCGGCGTGGTGGATGACGCCATCATATACCCCCTGAGCAAAGGCCGCTACTTTGTGGTGCTCAACGTGGGCAAGGGCGAACGCATCGCCGAATCGCTCCGTGCGTGGGCCGCTTCCGAAGGCAAGGACGTCACGATCCGCGATCTCGCCGGGACGTACGGCAAGCTTGACCTTCAGGGCCCGGCCGCAGTCCGCGTCATGGCCAAGCTCCTCAAGGATCCCGACGCCGTATTTGACAAGCTGCCTTATTTTTCCTTCAAGGGCGACATCGAACTTGCCGACAGCGATATCTTCCTTGCCGACGGGACGCCGATTTTCCTGTCCCGTACGGGATATACCGGTGAGCAGGGCTTTGAAATCTTCGTTCCCTACGACAAGATCGTGGACATTTGGAACCGGATTCTCGAAGCCGGGAAGGATGAGGGCGTCATCCCCTGCGGCTTGGCGGCCCGCGACTCTGTGCGCGCCGGGGCTATGCTTCCGCTTTCGCAGCAGGACATCGGGCCGTGGCCGTTTGTGAACAATCCGTGGCCCTTTACCCTGCCCAAGGACGAAAACGGCAACTGGACGAAGGATTTCTTTGGCCGTTCCGCCCTTGAGGAAGCCCTCGCTTCCGGCAACGTCACGTATACCTACGCCTACTGCGGCTTTGACCCCCGCAAGGTGACGTCTCCCGATCACGACACGCATCCGCAGGTTCTGCTGGACGGCGAGGCCATCGGCGACGTGCTCACCTGCGTGGCGGACGTGTCCATCGGGCGCGTGGACGGCGTGATCACGAGCGTCGCCAGCCCGGAAAAGCCGGAAGGCTTCGCGCCCAAGGGCCTTGTCTGCGGCTTTGTCCGCGTGAACCGTCCGCTGGAGAACGGCACCAAGCTTACGCTCGCCGATCCGCGCCGTAAGATTCAGGTCGAGACCGTGACCGACATCCGCCCCGCCCGCACCGCCCGCAAGAAGCTGGGAAGCCTGTAGGAAGGGAAAAGGCTTTGAGATTGGGGAGGGGAGGGAGAACCCTTCTGGAGAAGGGCTTCTCCCTCCCCTCCCCACACCCCACCGTTCCCTCTCCCAAGACGTTTGTAATGGGGGCGGGGGAGGCGAGTGGGCCTTGTTGAAAAACGAAGAGGGAACTCCTGACGCGCTCGGGGCCGTCCGTATCCGCTCCGGTTGAAACGTTGTTTCGGCCGGAGCGGATACGGACGGTTTTGAGGGGGTCCGGGGGGAATCATTCCCCCCGGGCGGGGTCAAGGGGCGGCAGCCCTTTGCCGCCGGAGGCATACCATAAATATCAACCGCACGAGAGGAACACGATCATGTCCAACATTCCCGCCGAACTGCGTTACTCGGAAGATCACGAATGGATCAGCACCTCCGCCCCGTGGAAGATCGGCGTGAGCGATTACGCCCAGAACGCCCTCGGCGACCTCACCTATGTGGAACTGCCTTCCGTGGGCGACACCTTTGAGAAAGGCCAGGAATTCGGCACGCTCGAATCCACCAAGTCCGTGAGCCCTCTGCTCATGCCCGTCGCGGGCACCGTCAAGGCCGTCAACGAAGCGCTGGCGGACGCCCCTGAAAAAGTGAATCAGGACCCCTACGGCGAAGGCTGGATCATCGAAATCGAGGCCGCCGAAGGCGTGGGCGAACTGCTGGATGCCGCGGCATACAAGGCGCACCTGGAGACCCTGTAATGCATCGTTATTTCCCCCACACCGCGGAAGACGAAGCGCAGATGCTCGGTGTCGTCGGCGCCGACAGGGTGGAGGATCTGTTTTCCTCCATCCCGGCGGATTGCCGCCACGAAGGTGCGCTTCCTCTGACCGCCATGACGGAGTGGGAACTGACGGCGCAGGCCGAAGCGCTGGCGGCTTCCATGCCCGCAGCCGGTTCCGCATGGATCGGCGCGGGAAGCTACCAGCACTACATCCCCGCCGTTGTCCCGGCCCTTGCCGGACGTTCCGAATTTTACACCGCCTACACGCCGTACCAGCCGGAAATCAGCCAAGGCACGCTGCAGGGCATCTTTGAATTCCAGACGCTCATCGCCCGTCTGCTCGGCATGGAAGTGGCCAACGCCTCCATGTACGACGGCGCGACCGCGCTGGCCGAAGGCGCGCTGATGGCCTGCCGCCTAACCAAGCGCAGCGCCGTGGCGGTTTCGCTGGCCCTGCATCCGCATTACCGCGCGGTGCTGGACACGTACTGCAACGCCAACGGCATTGAAGTGCGCGACCTCACCATGACCGAAGAGGGCGGCACCAGCCTTGAGCACCTCAAGGACGATACGGAACTCGCCGCGCTGATCGTGCAGTCCCCCAACGTTTTCGGCGTGGTCGAGCGCCTTGCCGAACAGGCTGAATGGATCCACGCCCGCAAGGGTCTGCTGATCACCGGTTTCACCGAAGCGATGGCCTATGGCTTGCTGGCCACCCCCGGCAGCCAGGGCGCGGACATCGTGTGCGGCGAAGGGCAGAGCTTCGGCCTGTCGCAGGCGTTCGGCGGCCCTTATCTGGGGCTTATGGCGACCCGCAAGGCTTTCGTCCGCAACCTGCCGGGCCGTCTCGTGGGCCAGACCGTGGACAACAAGGGCAAGCGCGCCTTCGTGCTCACCCTGTCCACCCGCGAGCAGCACATCCGCCGCGAAAAGGCCGTGTCCAACATCTGCTCCAACGCCGGGCTGTGCGCCATGACCTGCGCCATGTACCTTGCGAGCGTGGGCGGCACGGGCCTCCGCCATATGGCCCAGCTCAACCGGGACAAGGCCGAGTACCTCAAGGCCGGCCTCGCCAAGCTCGGCTTCCGCCCCGTGTATTCCGGCCAGACCTTCAATGAATTCGTGATGGCCGCTCCCGCCGGTTTCGACGCCAAGTGGAAACGCCTCCTCGAAGAAAAGAAGATCATGTTCGGCATGGAGCTGTCCAAGTGGTATCCGCTTGCCGACAGCTACCTTTTCTGTGTTACGGAAACCCGGAGCCGCGCCGACATCGACGCCATCCTGAAGGAGATCGCCTGATGAGCAATCAGTCTTGGCCCGGGGTGTCGAGTCTCGTACTGAACGAGCCCCTGCTGTGGGAAAAAGGCCGCCCCGGACGCGTGGGCGCGAGCCTGCCCGAATCGGACGTGCCCGCCGCCCCTTATGAGGCGGAGGGTATGGTGCGGACGGAGCTGAATCTGCCCGACCTTGCCGAACTGGATGTGGTGCGCCACTACACGCGCCTTTCCACGTGGAACTTCGGTGTGGACACGGGCATGTATCCGCTCGGTTCCTGCACCATGAAATACAACCCCAAGATCAACGAAAAGATCGCCGCGCTGCCCGGTTTTGCCGGTGCGCATCCGCTGTTCCCCTCCGAATATTCGCAGGGCGCGCTGCGGGTGCTGTACGAAACCGAGCAGATGCTGTGCGCCGTGACCGGCCTTGAGGCGTGCAGCCTCCAGCCTTCCGCCGGTGCGCACGGCGAACTGACCGGCATCATGCTCATTCAGGCATGGCACCGGGCTCAGGGCAACACGCGCACCAAGATGCTCATCCCCGACACCGCGCACGGCACCAACCCGGCCAGCGCCGCCCTGTGCGGCTTCTCGTCGGTAAAGGTTCCGCTCGGCCCCGACGGCATCCTGACCGTTGAGGACGTGGCCGCCCTGATGGATGACGACTGTGCCGGGATCATGATCACGAACCCGAATACGCTCGGCCTGTTCGAGTCCAACATCAAGGAAATCGCCGAACTCGTGCACGCCCGCGGCGGCCTCGTCTACGGCGACGGCGCGAACCTGAACGCGATCATGGGTTATGCCCACATGGGCCATATCGGGATCGACGTCATGCACATGAACCTGCACAAGACGTTCTCCACCCCGCACGGCGGCGGCGGCCCCGGCTCCGGCGCGATCTGCGTGAGCAAGACGCTTGTGCCGTTCCTGCCCGGCCCCCGTCTGGTCGAAACCGAAGGCAAGCTCGGTTGGGTGGACAACTCCGTCGATGCAGGCGGGCAGTCCATCGGCCGTATGCATCCCTTCTGGGGGCAGTTCGGCGTAGTCCTGCGCGCATGGGCCTACTTGAAGACCCTCGGCCCGGATCTGAAGCGTGCCAGTGAGCTGGCCGTGCTCAACGCGAACTACATCAAGTTCAGCCTCAAGGATCTGTACGATCTGCCTTTCCCGCAGCCGTCCCTGCACGAATGCGTGTTCACGGACAAGAAGCAGGAAGGGTTCGGGGTCAGCACGATGGACATCGCCAAGCGCCTGATCGACTGCGGCATCCATCCGCCGACGATCTATTTCCCGCTGGTGGTGCACGGCGCGATCATGATCGAGCCCACCGAGTCGGAAAACCTTGAGGATCTGGACGCGTTCATTGAGGCCATGCGTTCCATCGCGCAGTTGGCCGAAACCGACGCCGATCTGTTGCATGCCTCTCCGACCCGGACCAAGGTGGGCCGCGTCGATGAAGTCGGCGCAGCCCGCAAGCCCGTTCTGACGGGCGATATGTAAACGAAAAACAGCCGAGGGGAGGGGAAGGGATCAGCAAAGAACGCTTTGCCGCCGCCAAGGATTACGGGCGACGCCCGACGGTTCGCCGTCGGGGATTCCTTCTCCTCCCTTTGCCGTTTTCTCGGCCCTTTGGGACTTTCATAATGGGACTGCGCCATTATGAAAGTTTTTTTATGGAGTTCCGCATGTATTGGATTGTAAATCACTCCCTCGACCCGGCATTCAACCTTGCGCTTGAGGAATATTTTTTAGGCCGGATCGAACCCGGACATCCCGGTTACGCCATCCTGTGGCAGAACAGCCCGACCATCGTGGTGGGGCGGTTCCAGAACACCCGTCAGGAAGTGAACGCCGATTTCGTGCGCGAACGCGGGATCAGCGTGGTGCGCCGGATGACGGGCGGAGGCGCGGTCTATCACGACGCCGGGACGCTCAACTATACCTTCATCCATCATCTGGAGAAGGAAGGAACCCTGCCCGCCTTCAGCGAAGCCGGAAAACCCATTGCCGAGGCGCTGCAAAAGCTCGGCCTGCCCGTGGCCTTTTCCGGGCGCAACGATCTGATGCTGGACGGCCTGAAGGTGGCTGGCGTGGCGCACTGCCGCCGGGGGATGCGCTATCTGCATCACGGCTGCATTCTGGTAAACAGCAACCTCGATGTCCTGTCTCAGGCGCTCAATGTGGATCCGGCCAAGTACAAGTCAAAGGGCGTGGCCTCTGTCCGCAGCCGCGTGGGGAATTTGGCCGGGTATTTGGCGGAGCATTCCCCGGATCTGCCGCCGCTGACGGTGCAGCGCGTGCGCGATGCGATCATGGAGCACCGTTCCGGGGATGAATACCGGATGAGCGCGGCGGATTTCGTCGCCGTCACCCGTCTGCGGGACGCCAAATATTCGACGTGGGATTGGACGTACGGCGCATCGCCTCCGTTCACGGAGCGCAAGGCGCAGCGTTTCCCTTGGGGGAAGGTGGAAGTTTCCTACGACATCCGGCAGGGCAGCGTGGCCGAGTGCCATTTTTACGGCGATTTCTTCATGGCCGGGCCGGGCAAGAGCCTGACCGACGAGGCGAGCGGTTGCGAGATCTGTGATCTTGAGGAGGCCATGCGCGGCGTCCCCTACACGAACGAGGCCCTTTCGCCCGTGCTTGACCGTTTTCCGCTGCATCTGCTGTTCAGCGGCTGCGATCCGGTTGAGCTGAAAGCCTTTTTGCTGCCGGGTAGGTAGAGTAGGGTGGAAATATTGGGGAAGGGAGGGAAAACTTTTCTGAAGAAAAGCTTTTCCCTCCCTTCCCCAAACCCCATCCCTCCCTTTCCAAAGACTTTTATGTTTATTGAATCCCTGTTCCCAGCTTTCCTTGGAGCAGCTCCTCTTTAGAAAAGGG
>NZ_DBMAFI010000049.1:0-26823 GCF_057864385.1 Bilophila sp.
TTCTAGAGAAAGTTTCTCCTCCCCCTCCCCAATTTTCCTCTATACCCCCAGCTTTCCCGCCACATCGCGCCACACGGCTTCAACGTCGATGTCGACCATGCAGCGGTGGTGCTTCTTCGGGCAGTGATGCGGCCCGTGCAGGCCGCAGGGACGGCACTCAAGGGCAACCTCAAAGACCTTGGCGGACTCGCCGCGCGGGAAAAAGCCGAGCCCACGCACCGTCGGCCCAAACAATGCCGTAACCGGGGTACGCTGCACCCATGCAAGATGCATCGGGCCGGAATCGTTGGAAACGTAACAGTTCAGCATACGCAGATAGGCGGCCAGTTCGGGCAGCGTCAGGGCGCAGGACAAATCGTGCAGAAGCGGGTTGCCCTTGAGCTCCGAAAGGGCGATCACGTCACGGGCCACGCCTTCCTCGCCGGGACCGGCAAAGACAAGCACATGGACACCCTTGGCGGCGGCACGGCGGGCGATTTCCGCAAACCCGGACGGCAGCCAGCGTTTCGTGCCCCAAACCGAACCGGGGTGCAGCCCAAGCAGGACGGGAGTATGATCGCCTTGCCGGAGCGACTCGCGGAAGGCGGCGGCCTTCTCCAGCGCCTCCGGGGGAAGGGCCAGCTCAGGCCAGTGCCGACGCGGGGCTTCGGGCGGCAAGATGGGCTTCAGCAGCTCAAGAAGCCGCTCGATCTCGTGCAGCTCTGAAAAGCGGCGGGATACACGGCGGTTGTAGCAGAGCGCCGCGACGGGCCCCCCGGCGTATCCCACGCGCAACGGCGCGCCGCTCAAACGGGCCAGCAACGCGGAACGGGGGCTTGGATGCGCACCGATCCAGATGTCATAACGCCGCCCGCCGAGGGCACGCCCGGTCTTGAGCAGCGCGGACAGGCGGTTGTTCCCGGAAATGCGGCGCTTGTCGTACTCATAGACGGCATGAATGGACGGATGGGCCTCAAACAGGGAGGCTAACCCCCGCCGCACGTAAAAATCAACCTCCGCACCGGGAAACGCGTCCGCCAGCGTCTGGATCAGCGGCAGCGTCAGCACCGCATCCCCCAAAAAAGCCGTATTCCATACCGCGATCCGCTTCATAAGGCGCCTCCTTTCGGCCAGACTCCAATCCCATACGGGAAAAACCTCAATGCCTCTTCCGCAACGGCACCCTATCCCGTGTCCCCCGCCCGCACAAGGGACGAAAAAAGCCCGGATGTTGTCCGGGCTTTTTCAACGGGAATACTTTCCCGCCTTACGGAGCGGAAAAGTTGGGGGAAGGGGCGGAAAGGAAGGGCCTAAAGGCAGGCCCCTCCCCGCCCCACGGAATTAAGCCTCGCTCAGAGGCTTGAAGTTCTTCTTGGATGCCCCGCAGACGGGACAGGTCCAGTCTTCGGGAAGGTCTTCAAAACGAGTGCCTGCGGGGATCTTGCGGCGCTTGTCGCCCCGGTCGGGATCGTACACGTAGCCGCAGTTGCTCACCGGGCACCGATACATATCTTTCGGATCAGCCATGACGTACCCCCTTTACCGGCTTACCACGGGTTATGGAGCACTTCAAAGTGAGCGGTGGGGTGCGCACAGGCGGGGCACAGGGCCGGGGCGTGCGTGCCGGTCACAAGACAGCCGCAGTTGCGGCAGCGCCACACGACAGGGGTTTCGCGCACGAACACGCGGCCTTCCTTGATGTTCTTGGCGAACGCAAGGAAACGCTCTTCATGGTACTGCTCCGCAATGGCGATGTTGCGCATCACGCTGGCGACTTCGGAGAAACCTTCGGAGTCGGCGATTTTCGCAAAAGAGGGATACATTTCGGTGTATTCATGATGCTCACCGGCAGCGGCGGCGTACAGGTTGGCTTCCGTGCCCGTGATGATGCCAGCGGGGAAGGCCGCGGTGATTTCCACGTCGCCGCCTTCAAGGAACTTGAACAGGCGCTTGGCATGCTCTTTTTCCTGAAGCGCGGTTTCGGTAAAAATGTCGGCGATCTGCACAAAGCCGTCTTTTTTGGCAGCACCGGCAAAATAATCATAGCGGTTGCGGGCCTGAGATTCACCGGCAAAGGCGGCGAGGATATTCCTTTCGGTCTGCGTACCCTTCAAAGATTTCATAGAACCTCTCCTTTTGGTAAGAAATGAAGGGGGATAAGCCCCTTTAAACCGCTTGGGCGCATCCGCTGCGCCCACTCAATACATTCTACGATAACGCTAAAAAGCGCATGAGGGAACCCCACTATAACCCGGCGGGGCTCCCCCATAAGCTTAGGACGCCTTGCGGGCGCATTCTTCGCAAATGCCTTCGTATTCAACGCGGGCTTCCGTGATCGTGAAGCCCTCGACGGAAACGCCTTCAACGGAAGGCGTCGGCACGGGAGGAATGACATCCCCGATTTTGCCGCAAACCCGGCAGCGCACATGCTGATGAGGGCGGGTATCGCCGTCGAAACGGCGGATGGAGCCGGCCGACTCCAGTTTGAGTATTTCTTTGGATTCCGTCAGAAAATCGAGGTTACGGTAGACAGTCCCAAGGCTGATGCGCGGCATGCGGGTACGAACCATCGCATACAGCTCGTCAGCCGTGGGGTGAGTCTTGACCTTTCTCAATTCCTCAAGAATAACCATACGTTGCCTAGTCATACGAGTCTGTGGCTGTGACATATTCATACCTCTTTGAGAACAATTACTGTTATGTTTAAAAAATGTCAAGTTTTTGGATTGCATATTATCGGCGGAATGAATAAAACTGTCAAACGGCCCGCATTGTTCCGTCAAAGCCCGTTTGCGGACGCAGGCGGGGAAAGGTTCCATTTTCCCGTTGCATCCATAGGCAGAGACGCTTATTACCGGGCGAGTGAGCAAGCGTTTTTCCGATAGCGCTCCGGCGCTGTCGGGACTTTTGTTATGGCAGGAGCCCGGCGGGGCATGCCCGGAGCGGCAACGCCGTTACGGCGTTTTTTCCCAAAAATACAGACGTACCAAGGTGTGACGTTATGGATTTGAGCATTCTTTCCCTTCTTGCCCAAGCCACGCTGGTAGCCAAGGCGGTCCTCGTGGCCCTGCTCTTCATGAGCGTATTCAGTTGGGCCTTGATGTTCCGCAAATGGATGAACATCCGGGCGGCGCTCAAAAAGGCCGCCGACGGCATGGACCGTTTCAACCATGCCCGTGACCTGCGCGAGGCCGTGCAGTCCCTCGGCGGCGATCCCGACTCCCCGCTGTATACCGTCGCCCACGAGGGCGTGACCGAATTCAACCGCTCGAAAGAGGCCGGGAACTCCGAAGACGTCGTGGTCGACAACGTGCGCCGCGCGCTCCGGCAGGGCGTGGACATGGAAATGACCCGCCTCACAAGCTCCCTGTCCTTCCTGGCGACCTCCGCGAACACGGCGCCGTTCATCGGGCTGTTCGGCACCGTCTGGGGCATCATGAACACCTTCCACGCCATCGGCGCCATGAAGTCAGCCTCCCTCGCCACCGTCGCGCCCGGCATCTCCGAAGCCCTCATCGCCACGGCTATGGGCCTTCTCGTGGCCATCCCGGCGACCATCGGCTACAACACGTTCCACGGAAGCCTCGGCGTGCTCGAAACCCGCCTCGTCAACTTCGCCGGCATGTTCCTCAACCGCGTCCAGCGCGAGCTGAACGCCCACCGCCCCGTGTCCAGAAGCGGACAGGCCGAGTAGAGGTGCCTCATGGGAGCTTCTGTCGGCGGCAAGAAAGGATTCGTGTCGGAAATCAACGTGACGCCGTTCGTCGACGTCATGCTGGTCCTGCTCATCATCTTCATGGTCACGGCGCCGATGATGACGGAAGGGCTTGACGTCGACCTGCCCCAGACGCGGGCCGTCGAAACCCTGCCCACCGAATCGGACAACATGATCCTGACGATCCGCAAGGACGGCGTCATTTTCCTCGATTCGTACGAGGTGGGGCTGGATGAGCTTCAGGATAAAATCGATCTGCTCGTCAAGCAGCAGAACAAGCAGCTGTTTCTCCAAGCCGACAAGGACGTGGCCTACGGCCTTGTCGTGGACGTGATGGGCCGCATCCGTGAAGCCGGGGTCGACAAGCTCGGCGTGGTGGCCCTGCGGGAAGATGCGCCCGCCGTTCCGGCAAAGAAGGGCAAGAAGTAAAGCCCCGGCCTTCCGCCGGTCGCGTACAACGGATAGAAGGGCCCCGGCTTCCTCAGCCGGGGAAAAAGGCAGACCCACCAATGTTTGGCAGTTATTTCTTTTCCATCCTCCTGCACCTCGCTCTGGCGCTGCTGATTTTCTTGTGGCCGAGTTCCCCGCCCATGAAGCTTGATCAGCCCATGATGCAGATCAGCGTGAACATGGGCGCTCCGGGCGGCAACCGGATGGCTTCGCCCGTGCTCGGGCCGCAGGGCAAGCCCATGCCGACCAAGGCCGCACCTCAGCCCGCCCCGGCGGAACAGGCGGCCAGCGCCGTCCCCGTAGCCCGCGAGGACACGGCACAGCCCAAGGCCGAGCCCAAGAAGGAATCGCAGCCCAAGCCCAAACCGAAACCCGAACCCAAGCCGGACGAGGTCGCGCTGGCGCAGAAAAAGCAACCCAAGAAGCCCAAGGACGAGGAAGAAGAGCCCAAGGAAAAACCGAAGGAAAAGCCTAAGGACGACGGCAAGAAGGACAAGAAAGAAGCTTCGGAGAAAGCCAAGAAGGCGAACGACAAGGCTAAGCCCGCCAAGGAATCCGACAAGAAAAAGGACGGCGTAGATCCGAGCAAGGCCCTTGCCGACGCGTTGAACGACGCCAAGAAGAAGGCCGGAACATCGCAGGGCTCCAAGGAAAAAGGCGGCAGGTCGTCCGTTGCGGGCGCCCTCGCCGACTTCAAGAAGAGCGCCGGGGGTGCCGGAGGCGGAGGCGGCGGCGAAGGCGACGGCCCCGGAGGAGGCGGCATTTACGACGTGTATATGGGGCAGGTCATCCTTGCGGTGCGGCCGAACTGGAGCATGCCGACCTACTCCCGCGTGAACCTTTCCGTGCAGGTCAATGTAAAGCTTGATCCGAGCGGCAAAGTCCTCAGTTGTACCGTCGCCCGCAGCTCCGGCAGGGCCGAAGTCGACGCCTCGGCAGTCAACGCGGTCATCAGGACGAAGGTGCTCCCCGCACCGCCCACGCCCGATCAGCAGGAACTCCTCCTTACCTTCAATACGCAGGAAATGATGGGCAGAAGATAACACGCCTTGGGGAAAGAGAGTAAAAGGGGCGGGGAAAGCTTTCTCAAGGAAGCTTTCCCCGCCCCTTAACGCTGCCAGAACTCCCCGCGCCCTCCCCCAAGGCTTTCGTCATACGGGGGCGATTTCCCTTGGCCCTGTCATAGCATTGGGTTGTTTTATCTCCACCATATGGTGAAAACTGACTTTTTCTTCAATTTTTCCGCCGATGGACTCCATGATTGGGGCATTTTGGGTTATTCCTTTGGAATTCCAAGAAACAAACCATCAACCGCTTCCTATGGCACAGCCGTTTCCTTTTCTCCAGAAGCCCCCTCTTCCCCAAGGCTTTCGGCCCTGCCGAGCCATCCATCCCCGCTTTTTTGGGGGTGATGAAAAGCGTCCCTCTCCCCACCAGGGCGGGAGATATTCGCTTTCTCAATGATTTTCTAAGGCTCTGTTAGAGTATGTGGCTGTTTCATCTCCACAGTGCTGTGAAAATACAGCCTTTTTCCAATTTTCCCCTTGGCGGGATCCACGGCCAAGGCATTTTGCCGGTTATCCCTTTGAAGCTTCAAGAAAAAAGCACAGCCATTTTCTATAACACAGCCTTTTTCTTCCATCGGAACGAACTCCCTACGCGCGGCCTCCCCACCAGTCGAAATTTTTGCGGGTGGGGGTCCGGGGGAGGGCGCTTTTTATAAAAAGCGCCCTCCCCCGGCCTTCCCCGCCTCTAGGGGGCTGGCCTTTTGGCGAAGCGTCCTATAAAAGGGACGTATACACTTCAACACGCAAGAAAATTTCGGAGCGAACGATGCCTCAATCAATGCTGCGCCTGCTGGCTGCGTTTGGATTCATACTGTGCTCCACCCTGCCGGGCATGGCGGAACCGACGGGCATCCCCCTCATTGCCGGGGCGGACACCGCGGGCGGGTACGCCGGGGATGTCCTCGTCAAGGTGCTGCCCGCTTGGCAGCCTCCGGCGGGTGCTTCCGGCATGGTCACCATCTCCCTGCGCATCGGCAGCGACGGACGCCCGCTGTACTGCGAAGCCAGCCGCAAGTCGGGCAATACCGCACTCGACGAATCCGCCTGCCAAGCCGTCGTGCGCGCGGGGACGCTCCCCACGCCGCCGTACGGGGCCATCACCGAAGTCTATCTGACGTTCATGACGGATCCGGGCGCCATCAAAGGGACTGCGCCCCAAGGACAGGCTGCCGCGCCCAAGGAACGCAGCTACGCTGAAGAAATCATGTTCCGGGCCAAGCCCTACATCCAGATCCCGCAGGGCGTCCATGGGGAATACAGCGTGGAACTGACCCTCCGCGTCAACGAAACCGGCGGGATCGAGCAGATGTCCGTCTCCAAGTCATCCGGGAAGGCCGAAGTGGACAACGCCGTCCTGACCGGGGTCATCCGGGAAGGGGTCATCCCCCCGCGCCCGGCGGGTTCCGAACCTCTGACCATACGTCTCCTCTTTACCCTCAAAAACAATTGATCTAGACTGCGCCGCGTAAGCAAAAGGTCTTCCGTGGCAAAAACGGAAGACCTTTTTACCGAAAAGCGGTAGGCCAAACCCTGCGGGAGGCCCTCCCGTTCACCTCAACCCCTTTAAAGGCATCATGAAACCATTCCGCCTGTTTTCCCAAGTGCTGCTTCTGCTCGGCCTTGTGATGGCCTGCGCCGCCGGCTCCTCAAAAGCCGCCATGCAGATCGACATCTACGGGCCCGGCCAGAACATCGTCAATCTGGCCATGGCCGCCCCGCTCAGCACCGGCCAGCCTGCCCAAGGGCTTGGCAAGGAGCTCGACGCCGCCATCCATGACAACTTGAGCTTCCTGCCCTTCATGCGGCTGACGGATCCCAAGGCCGTCCTCGGCGGTACGATCCTCCCCGGCTACCAGCCCCCGAACGTCGATTTCAAACGCTTCCAGCTTGCGGGGGCAGACCTGCTCGTCACCGCCGGCTGGCCTCAGGGCGACAAGCCCGGCTCCACCGTCGAACTGCGCGTTTATGAAACCTTTTCCGGGCAGTTCGTGTTCGGAAACGCCTACAGCGGCGTAACCAAAGGAGAAGTGCAGGATGTGGCCGACCGCTTCTGCGCCGACCTTATGAAAGCCCTCACCGGACACGGCGACTTCTTCCTTTCCACGCTCGCCTTTGTGAAGAACAGCGGCAAGAACAAGCGCGACGTGTGGATCACCAAGCCCACCGGCCGCAACCTCCGCAAGATCACCGATATCCCCGGCATCGCCATGTCCCCGTCGTGGTCGCTCGACGGCCGCTTCATCGTATTCAGCCACATGGACGACAAGAGCCACGCCCTCGGCGTGTGGGATCGCCTGACCAACCGCGTCCAGCGTATCCGCTTCCCCGGCAACACCGTCATCGGCCCCACCTTCACTCCCGGCAACAAAGTCGCGGTAAGCCTCTCCACCGGCAAAAACCCCGACATTTTCATGCTCAACCACGCCTTCCAGAAGGAACGCACGCTTGAAGCCAACGGCACCATCAACGTGTCGCCGACCTTCGATGCCGCCGGCACCAAGATGGCCTTCACGTCCAACCGCATGGGCGGGCCGCAGATCTTTATGAAGGATATGGCCTCCGGCTCCGTCTCCCGCGTGACCAAGCAGGGCAGCTACAATACCGAGCCCAGCATGAGCCCCGATGGGACGCTGATCGCCTTTTCGCGCCTCACCTCGGAAGGAAACCGCATCTTTGTGCAGGATCTGACCACCGGCACGGAACAGCAGATCAGTTTCGGCCCCGGCAATGACGTGCTGCCCTCCTTCGCGCCGGACAGCTATTTCATCGCCTTCACCTCCAACCGGAGCGGCCAAAACCAGATTTACCTGACGACCCGGCACGGCGGCGACGCGAAGAAAGTTCCCACGGGCAGCGGAGACGCCTCGTTCCCCCGTTGGGGCGCAATCCCCCGCTAGCCGGGCTTGACGGAAAAGGGAGCGTTTTTTAGATAGGCGGAAATGGGCGGGAGCGGCCTTCCGCAGCCATGTTTTTTCCTCGTAAATCTTCGCGGGAAATCACTGAAACCGTCTCCCACTCGCTTGACAATACAGGTTTGCCGGAATAACCTTCAGCCCTTGCGTGTGCAGGGTAGCATACGCAAGGAAGAAGGAATTTTATCAACCGTTTTTCTGTGCGGGGAAACTCGCTCAGGAGGAAAAAGAGATGAACACTTTCAAACGTTTGGCTCTCGTTGTGACTCTCGTTGTGGCTATGGGTGCTGGTTTTGGTTGCGCGAAAAAGCAGACTGGCGCTGATGTGGCTCCCGCCGTCACCGCCGACGACAACAGCGCCGCCAACGCCGCTATCGAACGCGCCGCTCAGGCGATCACCGATGGTGTCGTGTACTTCGACTTTGACAAGTCCGACATCAAGGCCGAATCCCGCGACATGCTCCGCCAGAAGGCTGAGCTCATGAAGGCTTATCCCAGCATCCGCGTGCGCATCGAAGGCAACTGCGACGCCCGCGGCACTCAGGAATACAACCTCGCCCTCGGCGAACGCCGCGCCCGCGCCGCTTACGAATACCTCGTCATGCTCGGCGTGAACCCCGACCAGATGGAAATGATCTCCTTCGGTAAGGAACGTCCCGCCGTTGAAGGCACCGGCCCCGCCGTGTGGGAAAAGAACCGCCGCGACGACTTCCGCGTTATCGCGAAATAAGTTTGCTTTCTGAATACTCACGCCGTCTTGCGGGGCGGCGTGAGCCGTAACGGAGCGTGGCGCAGTTTGGTAGCGCACCTGGTTTGGGACCAGGGGGTCGCTGGTTCGAATCCAGTCGCTCCGACCAGAACAACGCAGAAGGATTCCAGCACAGCCGGAGTCCTTTTTTTCTGCCCGCCGTTCTCCCCACCCGCTGTTCCCGGCCTTCCCCCGCTCCCCTGCATCAGCAGTTTCCTCCCCGCCTCCTAAGCCTTGCGGCCCCTTTGTCAGCCCCCGCAACCTCCCCATCCCCTTTTCATCTCCTCCAAGGGCACCTGACACTCTCATCGAAACAATCATTGTTTCGCCCCGTTGCGCCTCCTATGCTCTTGGGAACGATACGTAACGGAGGTTTGGGATATGCGTCCTTATCTGAAAGCGTTCCTTTTTCTGGTTATGACGGCTTCCATTGCCTGCGTCGGGGCGGACTTCGTTCAGGCCGCTGAAACGGCCCCTGCTGCATCCGCCGGGAACGGCATGATGCCGCCCGTCGGCGCCTTTGACGGCAACGCGGCCTACCAGTCCCTGACGCCTGAAAAGCAGGCAAAATACAATGAAATAATCAAGTCGGCGGAGGAGGCCATGCTGCCCTTGCGCGAAAAGATGATGGCCAAGCGCCTTCAGCTTGATACGATGGCGAGCATGCCCAACATGAATGAGGAGGCCATTGCCAAGGCAGCCGCCGAGGTTGCTTCGCTTCACACGCAGATGATCAAGGTTCACGACATGATGGCTGATCGCCTCGCCAGCGAGCTCGGCATTTCCATCCAGCGCGGAACCTGCTCGGACGGCTACACGCCCTGCCCGATGCACCGCGGCATGATGCGCGGCTATCATCGGATGATGCCTATGCATTGAGCGGAAATGGGGATAGTTGGGGGAGGGGAGAGGGCCCCCTTTAAAAAGGGCTCCCTCTCCCCTCCCCCAAGCCCCCTCCCCTCACCCTCCTAAACTTTTCGACTGGTGGGGAGGCGGCGCGGCAGAAGTTCATAATCGCAACAGGAAACGGAAAGATGATGTCGTGGGGCGTGATTGTTCCATCTTCACAATAAGAAAAGGCTGGCTTTTTCCAGTTTTCCCGTTGGCGGAGTCCAAAGCGGCTTCGGAATTATCTCTTTGAATCTCAAATAAAAAAGCAGGGAAGGAACTTCCCTGCCTTTCCAGGTCGTATCGTTTTATGTAACTATTTAAAATTATTAAAATATTTTTTGCATTTTTTTAAAAATAGACAAGTATTTTCAATATATTATACCTAATTAACGACACAACCTAGAACTCAGCCAAACAAAACAATCATAGACTGTAACAGAGCCTCAAAAGAAAGCATCAATCCTTTCCTATCCCAGTACAAAAGCAATAAAACACCACATGCGAGACATCTACGCTTCCAATGAAGCGTGTATTCAACCACATGAAATTTAAAATAATTTATTAGACATCAAAAAGCTGAATGTCTCCCACATACAGCGCCCCCTCTCTCCGAACGGAACGAACTTCCGCCACGCAGCCTCCCCACCAGTCGAAAGTCTTGGGAGAGGATGGGGTGGGGCTTGGGGAGGGGAAGGGGAGCCTTTCTCCAGAAAGGTTCCCCTTCCCCTCCCCAAATCTCTCCACTCCCCTCCGCGCATCAACCACTTGAGGTGACTTTCCTGACCAGCAGGCTGTCGTGGGGAAGGACGGCGCGATCGGGCGTGAGCAGCTCGCGCCCGCGGGCCACGAGAGCGGTGCACTCACGGATGCCGAGATATTTGAGGAGCTGTTTCACATTCTTGACCTTGTGGCGGGGGATTTCAAGAACCTGCTCCTCCGGCTGGAGCAGAACCGTCACGTTGGGTATTTCAAAAGGCAGAGGCTGATCCATTGCTATCCCTTTGTATGCAAATATGACCCGGAATGGGGACGCCAGAGTACGTCGCTTTACACCAAAAGGAAAGCCTCCCGGCAGGAAAGAAAGGATTGTCACGGAACAGGGACTGCACCTCTTGACCCCCGCCCCGCTTTCACTTAGCGTAACGGATCGCAACGCTTCATCTACCGGAGCGTACAAACGAATTCACCCTGCGGGGTTGTAGAGGTAATCCCATGTTTCAGAAAACGGAATTCATCTGGTTTGACGGAAAGCTGGTCCCTTGGGATCAGGCCCAAGTCCATGTGCTTGCCCACGGTCTGCATTACGGCACCGGCGTCTTTGAAGGCATCCGCGCCTACGCCTGCCCTGACGGTTCTTCCGCCGTCTTCCGTCTACCGGAGCATTCCAAGCGCCTCGTCAATTCCGCCAAAATCCTTGGCATCGACATGCCCTATACCGCCGACGAAATTTCCAAGGCGATTGTCGAAACCGTTGTGGCCAACAAGCTTTCCGAAGGCTACATCCGTCCTCTCGCCTTTGCCGGCGAGGGCGACATGGGCGTGTTCCCCAGCAACAACCCCACGCACGTCATCATTGCCGTGTGGCCCTGGGGCGCCTACCTCGGAGCCGAAGCCCTCGAAAAGGGCATCCGCGTCAAGACCAGCTCCTTCGCCCGTATGCACGTCAACACCCTGATGAGCAAGGCCAAGGCCGCCGGCAACTACGTGAACTCCGTACTCGCCAAGATGGAAGTCAAGCAGGACGGTTATGACGAAGCCCTGATGCTCGACACCAACGGCTACGTCTGCGAAGCGACCGGCGAAAACTTCTTCATCGTCCGCAACGGCGTGATCAAGACCCCGCCGCTGACCGCCATCCTCGACGGCATCACCCGCGACTCCATCATCAAGATCGCCCGCGATCTCGGCTACACCGTGGAAGAGCAGCTCTTTACCCGCGATGAAGTCTACTACGCCGACGAAGCGTTCTTCAGCGGCACCGCCGCCGAACTGACGCCCATCCGCGAACTCGACAACCGCACCATCGGCGAAGGTCATGCCGGCCCGGTGACAAAGGCCCTCCAGACCGCCTACTTCAAGGCGATCAAGGGGCAGGATCCCCGCTACGGCCACTGGCTGACCAGCTACAAGTTCTAGAGCCGCCCACGGGGGAGGGCCTCCTCCCCCGTTCCGGCTTCGCCGCACGGCGCAATACGATACCGCATGAGCCACGCATCCCTCGCAGCCCGCTACCGTCCGCAGACATTCGCTGAAGTGACGGGACAGGAAACCGTCAAGGCCATCCTTTCCCGCGCCGCCGCGGAAGACAAGGTTGCGCCCGCCTACCTGCTGAGCGGGACGCGGGGCGTGGGCAAGACCACCATCGCACGCATCTTCGCCAAGGCGCTGAACTGCGTACATGCCCCCACCGGCGAGCCCTGCAACCAGTGCGAGCAGTGCCGCCGCATCACGATGGGCAACCATGTTGACGTGGTGGAAATCGACGGCGCATCCAACCGCGGCATCGACGACGCCCGCCGCCTGCGCGAGGCCATCGCCTACGCGCCGATGGAAGGTCGCTACAAGGTCTTCATCATCGACGAAGCGCACATGCTCACGCGCGAGTCCTTCAACGCCCTGCTCAAGACGCTGGAAGAGCCTCCGCCGCGCGCGACGTTCATCCTCGCCACCACCGAGGCCCACAAATTTCCGATCACGATCGTCAGCCGCTGCCAGCATTTCATTTTCAAGGCCATCCCTGAAGCCGAACTGATGGCCCATCTGACGCGCGTGCTCAATAAGGAAGGCATCCCGTTCGAGGAAAACGCCATCCGCCTCCTCGCACGCCGTGCAGCCGGAAGCGTGCGCGACAGCATGTCCCTGCTCGGCCAGACGCTGGCCCTCGGCGGCGACAACCTGACCGAAGCCTCCACCCGCAGCGTGCTCGGCCTTGCCGGGCAGGAGCTCTATGAGCGCCTTCTCAACGCGCTCAAGGCTCAGGACTGCCTCGCCGTCGCCGCGCTGACGCAGGAGCTGCTGGAACGCGGCGTGGATCTCGGTTTTTTCCTCCGTGAACTGACCACATTGTGGCGCAATTTGTTTCTCATCCGTCAGGCCGGGGCTGCGGCAGCCGCCGCGCTCGACATGCCGGACGCGGAAAAGCAGCGCCTGCTGGATCTCGCGCCGCAGTTCGATCCCGCGTATATCCATGCTGCATGGCAGATGGTGCTCGAAAGCCAGCGGCAGGTGCTCACCAGCCTCGAGCCGTCCGCCGCGCTGGAACTCCTGCTCCTGAACCTCGCCCTGCTGCCGCGCCTCGTATCGCTGGAAACGCTCTCCCGCACCACTGTCGCCCCGGCTTCCGGGACACCCGCCGCACCGGTGCCGTCCGCACCGGCCGCGCCTCAGGCAACCCCCGCCCCGGTGCCCTCGCCGCCCGCTTCTTCCGCGCCCGTGCGCCCAGCGCCTGCCGCCCCGGTTTCATCTCCGGCCACACCGCCCGCGCCTGCCGCAGCCCCGGTGCAGCCCACGTTTTCCGCGCCTCAGGCATCCCCGGCAAAACCTTCCCAGGCTTCGGCAATCCCCCCGCGCCCGGCTCCGGCAGCGTCCCGCCCGCCGGTTCCGCCCCGCCCTGCGGCGGCCCCCGCCCCAGCTCGGCCTGCCGCCCCGCAAGGCACGCCTCCGTGGGAAACGGCTCCCCCGGCCGTCTCGGAGCAGCCCGGCCCCTCCGCGACGGTCGCGCCCATAGACGCCCCGCACCCTCTGGACACGGGCCCGGCGGAAGGCTTCGCTCCGACGAAGGATACCACTCCCGCAAAGTCCAAGAAAAAACAGGCTTCCACCGTGCCCGCGCCTTCGGAAGCATGGATGGATTTCGTGGAATTTTGCCGCAGGAACCAGAGCGACGCCACGTTGTCCCTTCCGGCGCTCACGCAGGCGAACGGCGTATTTTCGGAAGGAGTCCTGACGCTTGCCACAACCAGCGCCATCCAGTATGAACAGCTTTCGGCCCCTTCACGGCTCTCCGAGCTGGAACGGCTGGCCAGCGACTATTCCGGCAAGCCCGTCTCCGTACGGGTATCCGCCCCGGAACGGCTGCACAAGACCGAGGCCGAACTGAAAAAAGAATTTGCCTCCCACCCCGTGATCAAGTCTCTCACCGAGACTTTCGGCGCTTCTCTCATTCGGTGTATCCCGGTGGAGCACACACGGAGTTGAAGGGCCCCTCGTAGGAGGTTCCTCGGAAACCTCTCCTCAACCGATCCTTTCAAGGAGACCGCAATGCGCAACATGAATGATCTTGTACGCCAAGCCGGCGTCATGCAGAACAAAATCGCCAAGATGCAGCAGGAAATGGCTGAACGTACCGTCGAAGCCTCCAGTGGGGGCGGCATGGTCAAGGTCGTCGCCACCTGTAAGCAGGACATCGTGTCCATCACCATCGATCCCAAAGCCCTTGAAGGCGGCGATGTGGAAATGCTTCAGGATCTCGTCCTGACCGCCGTCAACGAAGCTCTCCGCATCGGACGCGCCACGATGGACCGCGAAGTCAGCGCCATCACCGGCGGCATCAAGCTGCCCGGCATCATTTAAAGTATTGGGGAGGGGGAGGAGGAACCTTTCTGAAGAAAGGCTTCCTCCTCCCCCTCCCCAAACCCCACCCCCTCCACCTCCCAAGACTTTCGCGTTTTGGGGACGGGGCGGGGCGAAGGACATGCGTTTTGCCCCCGGTGGGCTGCCAGTCGCCCGTCGTCCGACCGTGGATGGCGGGTTGTCGCGTCCCTAGGGAGGCGTTTTCCTCAAATCCCCCTTCCTCTCCCGAAAAGCCTCCGTTCCCGAAGCAATGTGCGGAACAGGAGCCCGATGTGTCAAAAGCGCTGGGAAGGAGAGGAGGATGGGGCGAGTGAGGGGGAGCAGCCGGATGGCGGCCCGGAAAGGGGGGAGGCATTCACCTTTTCGATGATTTTGTAAAAGATTTATTTTAAATTTCATATGGATGAATACGGGGTTCATTGGAAAGGCGAATATCTCGAAACGGGCGTGCCGTTGACGGGCCTCCGGGGTTTACGGCATCAATAACAGGGTTGGGGCTTTCTGGAAGGCTGTGCCACAGAAACTGGCTGATGCTTTTTCTTTGAAGTTCCAAAGGGATAACCGGAAAAATGCCTTGGCTGTCGGATTCCTCCAAGAGGAAAACTGGAGAAAAAGGCTGTATTTTCACCACACTGTGGAGATGAAACAACCACAAACTATAACAGAGCCTTAAATTTCATATGGATGAATACGGGTTTCATTGGAAAGGCGAATATCTCGAAAGGGGCGTGCCGTTGACGGGCCTCCGGGGTTTACGGCATCAATAACAGAGTTGGGGCTTTTTGGAAGGCTGTACCACAGAAACTGGCTGAGGCTTTTTCTTTGAAGTTTCAAAGGGATAACCGGAAAAATGCCTTGGCTGTCGGATTCCGCCAGAGGGAAAACCGGAGAAAAAGGCCGTATTTTCACCGTGCTGTGGAGATGAAACAACCGCATGCTATGACGGAGCCTTCTGAAAAAGGTTCCTTCCCCAATCTTTCTGTCCACCAAAATGAGGAAGTATGGATCACAGAATCCCTGAACCGTTGAAGGCGCTCGTGGAACAGTTGGCCCGGCTGCCCGGCCTTGGGCCGAAATCGGCCATGCGCGTGGCCATGACGCTGCTCAAGTGGCCTGAAACCGAAACGCGGCGGCTCGGCAAGGGCATCCACGACTTGCGCGACAACCTGCGGCTGTGTTCCCGCTGCGGGGCGCTGACGGAAACCGATCCCTGCAGCGTCTGTTCGGACAAGGAACGCGACGACTCGCTGCTGTGTGTGGTCGCGGAATGGGACAGTATGCTCACGCTGGAAGAGGGCGCGTTCTACAAGGGCCGCTACCTCATTTTGGGCGGCCTGCTGGCTCCGCTCGACAACCTGAGCGCCGAAAGCCTCGAACTCGATCGGCTCACCAAGCGTCTGGAAGAAGGGCAGGTGCGAGAAGTCGTGCTCGCCCTCGGCGCCACGGTGGAAGCGGAAACCACGGGCGCGCTCGTCAAGAGCCTCGTCAACCGCCGCTTCCCCGGCGTGACCGTCACCCGGCTCGCGCAGGGCATCCCGCTCGGCGCGGAAGTGAAGTTCATGGACCGCGAAACCCTGCGCCAGTCGCTCCAGTACAGGCAGGAAATCCGCTGAGGTTGCAATGCCGGGCACTTGCGCCATAGCCTTTTAATGACTATTATCCCAAAAGGTATTTCAGAGTTCTCTTACCCCCATTTTTTACGGAGGTTTTATTCAATGGAAAGCTTGCGCGATTCCACTCGGTCAGCCAGCATCAGCGTCGCATCCGTCTTTATGCGCCATGTGTACCAGTGGATGACGGTCGGCCTGCTTGTCACGGCGGGGACCGCCTTTTTCGTCGCGTCCTCCCCGGCCCTTCTGTCCGCCATCTTCGGCAACACCTTCGGCCTGATCATCCTCGCCATCGCCGTGTTCGCCATGCCGTTGGTTCTGAGCGGCATGATTTCCCGGCTGTCCGCGTTTGCCGCCACCGCCCTCTTCGTCGTCTACAGTGCGCTGATGGGTGCGTTCCTGTCCTCGGTGCTGCTTGTGTATACGGGCGCTTCCGTCATGTCCACGTTCGTCACCTGCGCGGCCATGTTCGGCGGGATGAGCATCTACGGCACCGTCACCAAGCGTGATCTCACCGGCATGGGCAGCTTCATGATGATGGGCCTCTTCGGGCTGATCATCGCCATGATCGTCAATATCTTCCTCCAGAGCTCGGCCATGACCTTCGTGATCAGCGCCCTCGGCGTGATCATCTTCACCGGCCTGACCGCTTACGATACCCAGAAGATCCGCGCCTTCGGCGAAAACGCCCCGCTTGACGACGCCACCGCCATCCGCCGCGGCGCCCTGCTCGGCGCGCTGACCCTCTACCTTGACTTCATCAACCTGTTCCTGATGCTGCTCCGCCTCATGGGAGACCGCCGCTAATCGGATCAACCTGGGGGAGCCGTCCCCTTACGCCCGCCGGTTCCGCTCCGGCGGGCAACGGGAGCCTTTCATGACCGCATCCGGGATGTGAAAGGCTTTTTTGCTACCCGACACAGGAAAAGCGCATGGCTTCCAAGCAACGCAAGCGGCGCAGGAAACGCCGCGCCGCCCAAAAAGCCCCTCAGCGTCCCCCCATTTCCGCGCAGGCCGAGGAGGAAAAGGCCCGAAGCCGGGGACGGCGTTCCGCCAAAGGCTGGCGTGCCTGCCTTGTCGGGATCGGCTTCCTCTGCGCCCTGTGGACGGCCCTTGCCGTTTCCCTTCCGCCCTCGGTGCTGCGCGGCGTCGTGGAAAGCCGGCTCTCGGAGGCCGTCAACGCCCCCGTCACCATCGAATCCCTTTCGGTCAACCCGTTTACCCTCGGCATTGCCGTGCGGGGCATCCGCGTCCCCTACCTTGAAGAGGTGGGGACGCCCGACGGCGCATTGCTGACCATCGAACGGCTGGACATCCGGCCACGCCTCCGGCTTTTCGCGGACACCGCCCCCATTCAGGCGGCCCTCCGCGTACACAATCCGGCGCTCGACATCACCTATCTCGGCAATGGCCTGTTTTCCTTCTCCAAGCTGCTTCCCGCACCGGACGGGGCCGACGCCGGGCCCGATGCCCCGCTTTTCGCCGTAAGCGATCTTGATCTGGAAGGCGGAACCATCCTGCTCCGCGACGGCCCCGTCGGTATGCTCCATACGGTCAGCGACGTGAGCTTTCATGTCCCGCTCCTGCATTCGGCGGATCTCCCGTTTGCGCCCACGCTCTCCGCGCTGGTCAACGGCACGCGCATCAACGTGGAAGGCCGTACCGAACCCGATGCCGGAACGCTCCGCACCACGTTCGCCATCCACACGGCCCCGCTGCACATGGAGCATTTCAAGCGCTATCTTTCCGATTTCACGCCCCTGACCCTGAACAGCGGCACGGTGGCGCTCGACATGCGCTTCACCCTGTCGCAGCCGCATCTGGGGAAGGTGGAGAGCAGCTTGTCCGGCACGGTCAAGATCGAGGATGCGGAAATCGCCGCCCCGGAAGGCTCCATCGTGGGCAGGCTCCGCAAGGGGCAGGCCAGCCTGAACGATTTTACGCTGTCCGAGCGGCGCATCCGTCTGGACGGGATGGAACTCGACGGCCTGTACCTGCGCGTCAGCCGCGACAAGGCCGGGCGCATCGACTGGGCGGACTGGCTGGGCGGGACGGACGCGAACCCCGAAAACCTTTCTCCCGAAACGCCGTTCGTAGTGGAAGGCGCGGATCTCATCCTCAGGAACTCCGATTTCACATGGGTAGACGCCAGCCTTGCGGACACGCAGCAGATCGAGATCACCGGCGTGGACGGGCGCATCGCGGAATATTCCACCCGCCCCGGCGCACGCACGGCCATGCGCCTCTCCTTCGGCATCAGCACGGAAGGGGTGCTCGCTGTGGACGGCGAAGGCACGCTCAACCCTCCGAGCCTCAATGCCTCCCTGTGGGTGGACGACCTGCCGCTCATGGTGCTCCGGCCCCTGCTTGGGGAAACGCCCCTCAACGACATTCTGGGGCGCATTGCGATCAAGGGCGGCGTCCGCTTCGGCCCTGACGGGAAAACGCCCGGCGCCCCCGGATCAGGAACCTTCCTTGCCGTCACCGACGCCGAAGCCTCGGTAAGCGCGCTGTCCTTCGGGCGCGGCAGCAGCCTTTCCGCAGCCGACCGCAAAGCCGGGAAAGACGCCGGTTCCCCCGCCGTCCGGATACGGGCGCTCACCTTCAATGGCCTGCATTTTGACACGCAGGCCCGTTCCGCCTCGGTCAAAGCCTTGTCCGTCGAAGCCCCCGAAGTGCGCGTGGCGTCTTCCGGCGGCATTGGGCTGGCTGTCCCCGGCGCAAAGAAGCCTGCGGAAAAAACCGCTCCCGCCGCCCAAACGCGCCTCCCTGAAGGGATGTTTGCCGCAGCCCTGCCGGACGCCGCAAAAACCTTCCTCTCGGACTGGAAACTCAAGGCAGACGGCTTCCGCATCGCTGGGGGCAAGCTGGAGCACGTCGCCGCAGGGAAGGCCGAAAAGCTCATCTCCAGCCTCGATCTGGAAACCGGGCCTCTTTCCGGCGACCTGACCAATACCATCAGCCTGACCCTGCGCGCCCGCGGCGCATCGTCCGGCAGCCTGAACCTCAAAGGGACGCTGCGCCCCGTCCCCCTGCGCTTTTCCGCCGGCATGGACGCTGCGGATCTGCCCCTCGAATGGTTCGATACGCCCCTGCGCGCCTCCACAAACCTCTCCCCGTCCGGCAGGCTCTCCGCGAACCTCGACGCCGCGATCACGGAGGAAAAAGGAAAGGGCCTCGACATACTGGCTTCGGGCTCCCTTACCGTGCGCGACCTCCGGCTCAAGGACGCCCGCACCGAGAAAGTGTATGCCCTGCTCCGCCGCCTTTCCGCGGACACGTTCCGCTTTTCTTCGGCTTCCTCAAGCTTCGAGGCCAAGGCCGTGCTGCTTGATCTCCTGCGTATGGACGTGGCCCTCAATGCCGACAAGACGCTGGACATCCTGGACTGCATCCCCAAGCAGACGGCCCCAAAGCCCTCCCGCTTCCGTTTTTCCGTAGCCTCCCTGAAGCTTCAGGATGCCGCCCTGCTGTTCCGGGATCAGGCCCACGGTTCCGTCTCCGCCGTTCAGGATATCAACGCGGCGGTCAACGGCCTTTCCTCATCCGGCGGCTTGCCCGACATCGTCTTGACCGGGCAGCTTGGAGGCGCGCCCATTACCCTGTCCGGCTCCTGCAATCCGTTCTCGACCCCTCCGGCGGCCAAACTGTCCTTCACCGCCAAGGGCGTGGATCTCGCCCGCTATTCCGCCTATACGCGGGCCTATCTGGGGCATCCCGTCGTGCAGGGGCGCCTTGATCTTGAAAGCGCCTTCACTACGTCCGGCTGGACATTTTCTCTCGACAACCACATCCGGCTGGAAAAGCCCGTGCTCGGCCCCAAGGACACACGGCCCGGCGCGCCGGACTATCCCGTCTCCCTCGGCTTTGCCCTGCTGGAAGACCTGCGCGGCAACATCGCGCTGGATCTCCCCATTTCCGGGCGGCTCGACGACGCCGCGCTGCAGGTCGGCGGGCTGGTGGGCAAGGCCCTCGGCGGGCTGTTCACCAAGGTCGTGACCTCCCCCTTCGCGCTGCTCGGCGGCATCATCGGGCTTGTGACGCCGGACGATCCCGCGCTTCAGGTCATCGCCTTCCCTCCCGGCGACACCCGCATCAACCCCGCCGCCCAAGAGCGCCTCAAACGCATCGCCAAGGCGCTTGAAGAGCACCCTCGCGTCAAAATCGAGCTCGTCGGCATGTATGAGCCCGCCAGCGACACGCGCGGCCTGAAACGCCTTCGGGTCATCCGCAAGGTGCAGGCCCGGCACCACGCCGCCCTGCCCGCCAAGCAGCGGGCGGCCAACCCCGCCGGTACCATAAAGCTATCACCCGGCGAGTATGAGCGTTTCCTCCTGCACGTCTACAAAGACTCCCCCGCCGGGCGCAAAGCCGCTGGCGGCGAGGAGCCGGACATCATGGAGCAGAAGCTGCAAGCGCTCGAAAACGTAACGCAAGCGGACTTGGAAGCGCTGGCCCGCAGCCGCGCGGAAGAAGTGCGCGCCTTTCTCCTGAAGCACGGGCCGGGGTTGGGGAAACGCGTGGGCATCGCCTCCAAGGGCGGCCTCCCCGACGTGCGGCGCGGAACGGCGCAGGTGGAGATCCAGTTACGCTAATCCACTGATACAAAAAGATAAAAAACGATTTCAGATCCTGACTGCATTTATGGTATACAGGCTCATGTTTTCGGAGAAAGAACCCTTTCCATTTGTAGGAGGTTCCATGGACTTGCCTTACATGCCCGGCGCCCGCCGCGTCTCCCCGGCGGGCTTCCCATGCGCTCCGGGACGCGTAGAAAACGGCGTGCGCAAACGCTTCCGGCTTATTGCGCTGCTCACGCTGGCCGTCTTCATGGCGGGGGGGACTGCGGCGTCCGCCGCGACGATTGCCAACCATATGGACTATCCCGTCGAAGGCTTTTCCCTTTGGTGCCAGGATCCCCAACAACAGTGGATCGAACGGAAGCTCACCGGGCATCTGGACATGGAACAGCAAGCCGCCGTCACGCTGCCCGAAGCCCCCTGCTTCTTCCTTGAGGCGGACATGGGCGACTATCTCCTGAGTTTCCCGATCAAGCAGGAGCTCCAAGCGGAGGATCTGCTCGATACGAGCTGCATGCCCGACCCCACGCTTGAGGTCTACCGGAAAGCGGAACCGCTGTTCATCGCTGACGGGGAGGAAAAAGATCGCGGGCTTGAGCGCGATCCCGACCGGAACCCGCCGGAAGTCATCCCCATCGGGCCCTTGCTCGATACCTTCAAAGGCGGCATGAGCGAACAGGAGTGCCTCATGTACGGCATCCCGCTGCGCCGGGAAAGCTACAACGACAGCCAAAATTTCTCGATCAAGACCGCGATGGCCAGCGACGGGGTCGTCTGGCGCGGGATCATCTCCCTTTACAAGGATACGGAAACCAACATCATAGGCTTGTCCCTGACCACGCCGCTCAACGAAGGGGCATTGGAGAAACTGTTTTCCGCGCTGTCCGGCAAGGCATACAAACACGTGGCGCTCGGCGACGACGGCCCCGTCTATATGGATGATCCGATCATCAGCCCCGATCCCGCCGTCCGCAAGGAAGCCATCCGAAACATGCTTGTCCAACTGACGGCCCCGAACGCCGATCCCTATGACACGCATTTTGAACCCGATTCGCCCGAATGCCGCGAAAAGGACGCCAAGAAAGCGCAGGATGAAGCGCAAGCCGCCTGCAGGGAACTGAGCGCGGATATCCGCATCGCTCCCGGCAGCGACCGCATCGAACTCTTCCTTCAGGAAGGGGAAGAGTCCGCCGAATAGCCGTCTGAGGAAGAAGGAATTGTTGAAGGGGGGAGGGAACCGTGTTCCTTCCTCCCTTCAAGCATGTACAGCAGGGTTTGCTTGTTTCGCACCGTTGGCGGACTGAAACGCGGGAGAGAACCCTCAGGCTTTTCAGATCATGGCAAGGCTGAGGAACCGCGCGCGGAATTCGGAACAGGCGGTGACGCGGCAGCGGGAGGAACCCGCGCGCGCGCGAGAGAGAGAACCCAAACGCCGTTGCTGGCGTTCCGGTTGCGAACCGCGCGAGAGGCTTTGGCAAAGGCGGAAAACGGAACTATCCGAGGTTCAGATGTCCACGAACGAAACGGCATTGCCGTGGCTGCGGATCAGGGATTCCAGATCGGCGAGCGGCAGGAAGACGGTGGCGGTATTGTGGTTGGGATGGACGCCGAGGGCAGGGAGCCCGGCGAGATCGCGGTCAAAGAGCACTTCCACGGCGCGGGCCTCGTCGTTCAGGATACCCAAAGGCGTCACGGCCCCTTTTTCCAACCCCAGAAGGCGTTTCAACCGATCTTCCGAGGCAAAGGACAGGGCGCTTGTTCCGAGCCGCCTCCGCAGCGCCTTGAGATCCACAACCTTGTCCTTGGCGAGAACCACAAGGAAATGGCGCTTGCCCCGCGCATCGCGCAGGAAAAGGTTCTTGGCGATCAGGGCATCGGCATCAAGGTGCAGGCGCTCCATTTCTTCAATGGTATATACGGGATCATGCGAAACCATACGGTAACGGATGCCCGCATTCTCCAACACGTCCAGAACCTTGCGGATCTCTCTGTCTTCCATGACCTTCCCCCGCTATGGGCCAAACGCAAAGGCCCTGTCATGGCATGTGGCTGTTCCATCTCCACAGCGCGGTAAAAATACGGCCTTTTTCTCCAGTTTTCCCCTTGACGGAATCCACGGCCAAGGCATTTGCCGGTTATTCCTTTGGAACTTCAAGGAAAAAAGCATCAACCATTTTCCATGACACCGCCAACGCAAAAACCCCGCGGCAAGCATGCCACGGGGAAGGGAAATCAACGCAGGTCGGGGCTACTTCATACGGTAGGTGATGCGCCCACGGGTCAAATCGTAGGGGGAAAGTTCTACCTTGACCCGGTCGCCGGGCAGGATGCGGATGTAAAACTTGCGCATCTTGCCGGAAATGTGGGCGAGCACCGTGTGCCCGTTTTCAAGCTCAACAAGAAACATCGCGTTCGGCAACGCTTCCTGAACCACGCCGTCAACTTCAATGGCATCTTCTTTCGCCATGGAGCCTCCTCAAAAAATCCTTGATATGTATGTCCACACCCCTGCAAAAGGCGTTGGATTCAATGACCCGTTACAGTGCCCCGAAACGGCTATCCTTGTCAACCGCACAGGACGGATTCACAAGCCTTTCCCCATATTCCGCCATCCAGCCCAAACAACCCCGCTCCCCTGAAAAAACTTTCCCCCAAACCGTGCCGCCGCAAAGGGTCGGCGTTTTCTTTCCTGAAACACCAACCAGATAAAGCCCATTCATAAGATATGGCGCTTCATCTCCGCAGTATGATGAAAATACCCATGATGAGGCCCGTAATCTGTATCGCTTTCTTCATCTCCACAGTATGGTAAAAATACGGCCTTTTTCTCCAGTTTTTCCGCCGAAGGACTCCACGGCTGAGGCATTTTATCGCTTATTCCTTTAGCGGTTCAAGTAATAAAGCATCAACCGTTTCCTATGACACAGCCCCAAAAGAAAGCCCGGCTCCCATCGGCGGGAAAGCCTGCCAACAGGGATTCGATAAACGCGAAAGTCTTGGGAGGGGAAAGGGAGGGGTTTGGGGAGGGGAAGGGGAACCTTTCTCCAGAAAGGTTCCCCTTCCCCTCCCCAATGCTTCATGCCTTCACCGGCCTGAACAACAGCCAGAACCCAGCGATGAGCAAAGGAACACACAAAAGCTGACCCATCGTGAGCCAGCCGAAAGCCAGATAGCCGAGCTGCGGATCTGGCTGGCGGACAAACTCCACGGCAAAACGGAATACGCCGTACAGCACCGCGAACAGGCCGGAAACGCGCCCGGTGGGGCGGATCTTGGACGAATAGGCCCACAGGACGGCGAACATGACCAGCCCTTCAAGCCCGGCCTCGTACAACTGCGAAGGATGACGCGGCAGCGGGCCGCCCGTGGGGAACACCATCCCCAAGGGGCCGTCCGTAACCCCGCCCCACAGCTCGCCGTTGATGAAGTTCCCGATGCGCCCAAAGAACAGGCCCGGCGGAACGAGAGGAGCGACGAAGTCCACCACGTCCATGAACTTCTTCTTGTTGCGGCGGCTCCACCACCAGCCCATCAGCAACACGCCGATGAGCCCGCCGTGGAACGACATGCCGCCGTTCCAGATCTTGAAAATCTCGGACGGCTGATCGAGATACGCGGGCAAATCGTAAAACAGCACATACCCGAAGCGCCCGCCCGCCACCACGCCAAGCATGATCCACGTCAACAGGTCATCGACCTTCTGCCCGCTCCAGCCCGCCGCAGCCCACGCGGGACGGGAAGCACGCCAGCGCGCCAGCCCCCACCCGGTCAGAAAGGCGAACAAATACATAAGCCCGTACCAGTGAACCTGCACGGGGCCAAGGCTCAGGGCGACCGGGCTGATATTCGGATAGGCCAGCATGATCAGGGCCGCCCCACGGAGGGCTTGCGGCGCTCGAACGTGCCCGTGCGCCCCCCGGATTTGTGCACAAGCCGCACGTCGCGGATAACCATATCCTTCTGAACGGCCTTGCACATATCGTAAATGGTCGCCGCCGCAACCTGGGCGGCGATGATGGCTTCCATCTCCACGCCGGTGCGATCGCTCGTCCGGGCTTCGGATTCGATCAGCACGGCGGGCGGCTCATCCTGAATCTCAAAGCGCACGTCCACAAAACTCAGCGGCACGGGATGGCACAACGGGATAAGCTCCGAAGTCCGCTTCGCCGCCATGATCCCGGCGACCTGCGCCGTGACCAGCACGTCGCCCTTGGGCAGGGCGTGTTCCTTGAGCAGGCCGAGCGTATGGGCATTCATCTCCACGGCCCCGCGCACGATGGCGATGCGCTTGGTGACGTCCTTACCCCCCACGTCCACCATGCTGATGGAGCCGTCCCCGGCCATGTGGGAAAACGCGGCGTCGCGCACCCCGGAAGCGGCGTCTTCGGCGGCATCTTTCGGGCAGCAGCGCACTTCCCGCACGATACGTTCCGAGGAGGCCGCCACCGTATCCGTCAGCACCTTCAGGACGCCGTCAATATCGAGATCCGAAGTATCGACGATCACGGCGTCGGCGGCGGGCTTGAGGGGCGCGACGGCCCGGTTGCGATCCATGTCGTCGCGCTGGCGGATCATTTCGGTGATCTGCGCGAGATCGGCGGGTTCGCCCTTGGCCTGCAACTCCTCAAAACGGCGCATCCCGCGCACTTCCGGCCTTGCGTCAAGAAAGAACTTGAACCGCGCCGTGGGGAACACCACGGTGCCCATGTCGCGGCCTTCGGCGACCAAACCGGACTCCCCAAGCGACCGCTGGGCTTCTTTCAAGTAATCGCGAACCACCGTGGATGTGGCGAGGCGCGAAGCGAGCCGCCCGACTTCTTCGGTGCGGATTTCGCGGCCCACGGGGACATCGTTGCACAACAATACGGAATCCTCCCCGCCGCCCTGCAACTTAAAGCGGAAGGCGTTGCAGCGCGCCCTCAGTTCGTCTTCCGGCAGCGTTTCCGCGCCCGGCCCGAGGCGCAGGGCTATGGTACGGAACATGGCCCCGGTATCCAGATAGGGAATTCCCAGAATGGTGGCGAGGCGCTTGGCGAGGGTGGATTTGCCGACCCCGGCGGGGCCGTCCAATGTGATGATAGGCAGACACTTCATGATTACAGCAGTTCCCGCATTGCGTTGATAAGCATGGCATTTTCTTCAGCCGTCCCCACGGATACGCGGAGGTTCCGGGGCAGGCCATAGCTGGTCAGCGGACGCAGGATGATCCCGCGGCGCAGCAAATCCTCAAACAGGGCGGCGGCGCTGGGGCCGTCCGCCGGAAGCTCGAACATGAGGAAGTTCGACTGGGAAGGGAAGACGCGGCATCCGAGCTTGGCGAGCTCCCCGGTGAGCCACGCGCGGCCTTCGCGAACCACCCGTATGGTCTCATCGTGGAACGCCACGTCTTGCAGCGCGGCGATCCCGGCCTCCTCAGCCATCAGGTTCACCGAGAAAGGCAGGCGCACACGCCAGTAGTGATCGGCCAGCTCCTCCGGCACAATGGCGTAGCCGAGGCGGAGCCCGGCCATGCCGAAGCTCTTGGAGAACGTGCGCGAAATGATCACGTTGGGGAATTCGTCCAGCCGCTTCGCCAGCGAGTAATCCGCCTCGTCGTCGGTGAAGTCCATGTAGGCTTCGTCCAGCACGAGCAGGCAGGTGTCGGGCAGCGCCTTCGCCAGCCTTTCGAGTTCCGCCGCCGGAGGCGTGTACCCCGACGGGTTGTCGGGCGTGGTGACGAACACGAGGGACGTCTTGCCGTCCACCAGTTTGAGCAGGTTATCCCACGGGAACGAGAAGTCGGCGTTCACCGGGGTCTGGCGCAGCTCCACGCCGCACAGGGCGGCCTGCGTCGTGTAGATGCCGAAGCAGGGCTTGAAGGCCGCCGCGTTGTTCACGCCCGGCTCGGCGCAGATGCGGAACAGCAGGTCGATGACTTCATCGGAGCCGTTTCCCACGATGACGCGGGAGGGCGATACGCCGTGATGGGCGGCGATGGCCTTCACAAGGCGGGGGTTTCCGGCCTGCGGATAACGGAATGCCAGTCCCGCATGCGTTTCCAGCGTATGCTGAACCAGCGGAGAGGTTCCGAGAGGGTTTTCATTGCTGGCGAGCTTGATGACCCGTTCGATGCCGTACTTCTCGCGGATCTCGTCGATGGAGAGCCCTGCCGTGTAGGGCTTGAAGCCCCGGACCAGTGAACGCATGGGGATGGGAGACATGGCAAGTTCCTTCTATGGTTGTAAAGGAGGAAGTTTCCTTTTTTCCGCCCGTATCGTCAAGGCGAATGACAGGGGGTGGATAGATGGAGGGGTGGGACT
>NZ_DBMAFI010000050.1:0-25543 GCF_057864385.1 Bilophila sp.
AAGCTGTGGGCAGGGATTCGATAAGGCCAAAAGTCTTGGGAGGGAGAGGGGAGGGGGGCCGGGGGAGGGGAGAGGGAAGCCCTTCTTCAGAAGGGTTCCCTCTCCCCTCCCCCGATTTCACCCCTGCTCCACCATACGCAAATAAAGTTCCCGGCCTATCCACGCGTCGGTGGCGGCATAGCGGATCTGCTGCGGCGTGAGGGTCTTCTTCGCCCAGTTGGAACACTGGGCGGCCTTGCTGATGCGGCAGCCCATGAGCTGGGCCGCCAGCGTGCGGAGGCCCTGCGCCTTGATGCCGCGCTGCTTCGCCATCTCGGCGAGATCGGCAAGCCCCGCGGGTGTGAACTCATGCAGCTTCTGGAGCGCGCGCATGTCGTCACGGATGGCGACCCCGGCCTTGATGACGCCGGGATCGGCGAGCAGCCCCGCGAGCGCCTCGCAGAAGGGCGTGAGGTTCAGGCGGATCAGCACCACAAGCTCCGAACTGGCAAGCTGGATGAGCGAGGTCGGATAACTCTTGCCTTTCTTGAAGGACGGGCGGGATTCGGTATCGAATCCGAGGAGCGTTTCCTTTTTAAGCAAATTCAGGGCACGGGCCATTTCGCCTTCGGTCTGGACAAGCATTACCTCGCCTTCGTAGGCCAACATGGGCAGGCCGTTGATTTCTTCTTTGGAAAGCGGTTCCCCGCCGGCTGCGTTTGAAGATGCGTTCATGCTATTTGCCAATACAGAAAGATGCGAAAATACGGTTAAGGACTTCTTCCGGGGTGTCCAGCCCGGTGATCTCCGCCAGCGCCGAAGCCGCGCCTTCCAGACGGACGGCGCACAAATCATAGGGAACCCCCGCGAGGATGTCCTGTTCCAGCGCCTCAAGTTCCCCGCGCACCTCCGTCAGGCTCCTGGCCTGCCGCAGGTTGGGCGCCGCTTCGCCCGGTTCCGGCTCCTGCCCCTGGCTGCGGGCCAGCGCAAGCTCCCGGACGGCTTCGGCCAGCGTTTCCAGGCCTTCCCCCCTGCGGGCCGAAATGACGGCATGGGCCGCCGGTTTCCCGGAAAGGCCCGTTTCTTCTCCATACCAGCGCGGGGGAGGGGTGGCAAGATCGCTTTTGTTCCAGACGAGGATGGTGCGTTCCGGGCCGAGCTCCGAGAGCAATGCCCATGTGTCCGGCGTCGCCCCCTCCGCGCCGTCGACCATGAGCAAGACCACATCGGCGGATTCGATCATGGAGCGGCCCAGTTGGATGCCCTGCGCCTCGGCGGGGTTGTCCGTTTCGCGCAGGCCCGCCGTATCCACAAGCCGGACGGGGAGCCCTGCAAGCTGAATCGGTTCTTCCAGAAAATCGCGTGTGGTTCCGGGATATTCCGTCACAACGGCACGTTGGCGGCCAAGGAGGGCGTTCATGAGGCTGGACTTGCCCGCATTGACCGGGCCGGCGAGGGCTACGGTCACGCCCTCGCGCCAGCAGCGAGTCCGCTCGAACCCGGCGAGCAGGGAGGCCACGGCCGCCTTTACGTCCGCGATGGCGGCGAGGAAACCTTCCTGCGGGAGGCATTCCACTTCTTCCTCAGGGAAGTCCACGGCAAGGCAGATCTGCGCCCGCAGATGCTCCACGCGTTCCCGCAGCCCGGCGATGCGCTGCCCAAGCACGCCGTCGAGTTTGGCGGCTGCAAGCCTTGCGCCTTCCTTGGACGGCGCGGCGATCATCTCGGCAACGGCTTCGGCCTGCGTCAGATCCATCCTGCCGTTGAGGAAGGCGCGACGGGTGAATTCCCCCCGCTCCGCAAGGCGCGCCCCAGCGCAGAGGCAGGCTTCAAGCACCGCCGCCAGCAGGACGGGGCCGCCGTGACACTGGAATTCCGCCACATCTTCCCCGGTAAAGGTCTTGGGGCCGGGCATGAACACCGCCAGCGCATCATCAAGCGTGTTGCCTTCCATGTCTTGAACACGCCCGCGCCGTAGAGTCCACGGCTTATAGTCCCCCTTCCCGGCCGGTGCGAACAGCTTTTCGAGTATGGGCAGGGCGTCCGGGCCGCTGACCCGGATGATGCCGATGCCTGCGGCACCGGGGGCCGTCGCTATGGCCGCTATCGTATCGGTGGTCATTATGGCTCCTGAAGAGAGGGCGCATCATGAGGAGGAAAACCTTTCCCGGAAGCGGGGAGCGCCCGCACGTTTTCCCCCTCCCCTTCCTTATTTCAAAGTATCTTTCATGCATGCCTTGGCCTGCCCGTTGCCAACCCGTCAGGCCGCCTGCGTTTTTCTTAGGCCCTGCCAAGGTATGTGATTGTTTCATCTCCACAGTGTGGTGAAAATACGGCCTTTTTCTCCGGCTTTCCCCTTGGCGGAATCCATGACCAAGGTATTTTTCCGTCTATTCATTTGGAACTTCAAGAAAAAAGCATCAACTGCTTTCTACGGCACAGCCTTTTCTTATTGAAGGGGGATGATATTCTGAGACCGCTTTTTTGCCAAGAGCGGCGGATCCGCACGGAGAAGGACGACAGCTTGAAATACGCGATGACACCATTCCAAGAAGGAGCGGATCCGTGCGGGGGAGGACGACAGGAACACCGCCGGGCTTTCCCCGCAGCGCATCCATATCCCCATACAAAAAAAGCGGCTTCACCGAAGCCGTTTTTTCACCCCCGCCTCCATAAATGAAAGTTTTAGGAGGAAAGGGATGGGGTTCGGGGAAGGGGAAGGAAGCCCTTTTTCAAAAGGGTTCCTTCCCCTTCCCCGATATGACTTTTAGTGCCGTTCCTGACGGCGGCGCTGAATGATCACGCGCTTGAGGGGGCCTTCGCCGGAACTGCGGGTCTGCACGTCCGGGGAGTCCTGCAACGTCATGTGCACGAGGCGACGATGGTAGGAGCTCATGGGGCGGGTGGAACAGGGGCGGCCCGTGGCGCGGACACGCTCCGCCAGCGCAAGGGCCAGCTCACGGAGCCGGTCGTCCTGACGTTCGCGGTAGTCGCCCACGTCGAACTGCACGCGGACCGGCGCTTCCATGCGGCGGCTGACGATGCGCGAGGTCAGATACTGAAGCGCCGCCAGCGTCTGTCCTTCACGGCCTATGAGCAGGCCGGAGTCATCGCCGCAGTCCACATGGATGTCCACACGGTTCTCCATGATCTTCACTTCCACAGGCGTTTCACCGAGGATGGAGCTGACGATCCTGGAGGCCACTTCTTGGGAAACGGCGGCGAGCTTTTCCTGATCCAGCTCGGAGAAAGGCTTGGAGGGCAGACCTTCATTCAGGGCTTCGTCCTGATCGAACTCCAGAGAGCTGTCCCGCAGCACATGCTGTTCCGCCGGAATTCCCATAGGGCGGCGTTCCTGACGCGGCTCGTAGGGAGGGCGAGGCGCGCGCGGACGATCCTGACGTTCGGGACGATCCGGGCGATCCTGATTGGCCCGGCGTTCGGGACGGGGGCGGCGAGGCCGGAAAAAGTCCTCATTCCCTTCGTAGGGGATGCGCGGGCCGTCGCTGCGGCGGGGCCGGCGAGGGGTGCGGGGCTCATCAATGCGGTTGCCGATGGAATCATCGATATACGTTTCCTCATCGGGGAGGATACGGTTGCCGATGGAATCGTCCTCTTCCTCCACGGGGGGAAGGATGCGGTTGCCGATGGAGTCGTCTTCCTCAAGCGGCGGCTTCGGCTCCCGGTTGCCGCGAGGCGGGCGGGAAGCCTGCCCCTGGCGGGGCTTGGGGGAGGAGGCGGGCTGCGCATCGCGTGCCAAGAGCGACCCTACGCGGGGCTTGAGCTGTGCGCGGCGGGCGCGGACGATGGCCTTACGCGCCCCGACCAGGCCGAAGATGCCGTTTTTGGCGTCCTGTACGATGTCGATTTCCAGCTTTTCCCGCTGCGCGTCGAAATACGAACAGGCGGCGCGGATCGCTTCGTCAAGGCTTTTGCCTTGGAATTCTTTGAAATCATCCATGAGAACCTCTCCTCGCACAAACCGTTATGCCTTACGCAGCATCCACCACTGCTGCCCGATGGACAGGATGTTGTTGCACAGCCAGTAGATGACCAGACCAGCGGGGAAGTTGATGAACATGACCGTAAAGATGACCGGCATGAACATCATGACCTTCTGCTGGGTGGGATCGCCGGCGGCGGGCGTGAGGCGCTGCTGGAGGAACATGGACGCGCCCATGAGCAGCGGCGTGATGTAGAACGGGTCCGCCGCGGAAAGGTCGGCCAGCCAAGTGATGTCCGTGAAGGGCAGGTATTCGATGAAGGAGGCGTGGCGCAGCTCAATGGAGTTCAGAAGGGCCTGATACAGGCCGATGAACACCGGGATCTGCACAAGGATGGGAAGACAGCCGCCAGCCGGGTTGACCTTGTAGGTCTTGTAGAGCTGCATCATTTCCTTGTTGAGGGCTTCCTTGTCGTCCTTATGCTTTTCGCGGAGCTTCTTCATCATGGGCTGGAGCTTCTTCATCTGTTCCATAGACTTGAAGCTCTTCTGGGACAGGGGCCAGAAGACGACGCGGATACAGAAGGTGAGCATCAGGATGGCGATGCCCCAGTTCCCCACAAAGGAATGGAAGAAGGCCAGAATGGTCAGCAGGGGGCGGGCGATGATCGAGAACATGCCGAAGTTCACGGCCTGCGACAGATGATCGGGAGCCGTGGCCAGCATGGTGCGATCTTTGGGGCCGAACCACCAGTTCACGGCTACGGGCACTTCGCTGCCGTTGGAAGGCGTAAGCAGGTCGGGGCGTTCAAGGGCGAGGCGCCACACGTCGCCCTGCACGCGGCCCTTGAGGGTCAGGTTGTTGGGATCGGCGGGGGCGGTGACGTTCATGAAGTAGTTGCTCATGACGCCGGCCCAGTTGAAGACGCCCTGTTCGATGATGCCCTGTTCGGCGAGGGTGCTCGCGCTCGTTTCTTCCTTAAAGCTTTCGTTGGCGTCCCACGCGAGGCGGGTGGGGTCGTACTTGCCGTTGCTGAACGGCGTAGCGGCGACCGTGAAGCCGAGGCGGACGGTGCGGGGCGTCTGGTCGGCGGAACCCACCAGGACGTTTTCGCTCAACAGGTAGTTGTCGGCGTTGAAGCTGATGACGCGGGTCACGCGGATGCCGTCGACGATGCCGGTGAAGGTCAGGCTGCCCTGTTCCCCGGCCTTGAGGTTCAGGTCGGAACCTTGGAATGACCACTGCCCAGTGCTCCACGAGGGCTGGCCGTTGACGGTCAGGCCGAGGGGGGCGGTCTTGGAAGCTTCCGGCGAAATGAGGTTCACCTTGGGGGAATCGGCATTGATGGTTTCGTCGTAATGCTTCAGCGTAAAGGAGCGGAGGATGCCGCCGCCGGAGTAGATGACGGCGGAATAAAGCGGGGTTTCCACCTTGACGTCGGTACCGGCCGAAGGCGTAAACACAGGCAGGGAAGGCGCGGGCGCGGCAACAGGCTGCGCCGCCGGAGCGGGCGCGGCTTCCTGAGTGGCTACGGGGGGCTGCTGGGGCTGGATCCAGCCCATGTGTTCGGCCAGCGGGGTCCACGCCAAAAGAACGGCGATTGCTAGGGCGATGGCCAAGAAAGTACGTTTATCGTCCATGATGATCCAGTTGCTCCTGATGGCTGAAAGAGGAAGAATGTGGGGGAGGTACGGGATCATAGCCTCCCGAAGACCAGGGGTGACAACGAAGGATGCGCCGCAGGGCGAGCCAACTGCCCTTGAAAATGCCGTGGGTCAGCACAGCCTCTATGGCATAGGCTGAACAGGTGGGATGATAACGGCAGGAAGGTGGAAGCACGGGAGACAGCGTCCACTGGTAGAGACGGATGGGCAGGACCGCCAGACGGCGCAGAGAGAGGCGTTTCACGCCTTGACTCCGGGGGCCGTTTCCGGTTCGAGCCCGCCGGGTGCGGCGATTCCGTCGCGGGAGCTGTCGGGGCAGGCGTTCTGTTCGCGGCGCAACACGACATACCCGCCGATTTCCTTGATCAAAGGAAGGAATTCGCGGGTTGCGGCAGCGAGATCGAGCTGTTCAGGTTTGAGGTGGCGCTTTGGCACGATCACAAGATCCACAGCCGGAGGCAATAGGGCCTGATGCAGCCGGAAACATTCCCGGAGCACTCGTTTGACACGATTCCGCATGACTGCTGTTCCGATTTTCTTGGTGACGGCCATACCGACGCGCCACGGATCACCGGATGCACGAAAACGAACAAACACGACGAAGTGTTTGGAATAAAAACGACGGCCCTCATCATAACAAAGTGTGAAATCGGGCCGCCGGAGCAGTCGATGCCGACGAGGCCGGGTTAAACAGCTAATTGTTTACGCCCCTTGGCGCGGCGGCGACGGATGACGGCGCGACCGCTGGCGGTGCTCATGCGTTCACGGAAACCGTGAGTCCGCGCTCTCTTGATCTTGCTGGGCTGGTAAGTTCTTTTCATGGAAACTCTCCTTGGAAACGTAGATCAGTGACGTATACCTTCTCAGCTTCGGAGAGTCAAGCTCGGACAGAACGCGACGCCGAAACCTGTGAGGATCTTGCCGAATGGCTTGAACGATTTATTCCTTCAAGAGAGGAATTGCAACAACGATATGAAAAAACGCGGCGGGAATCCTGGGCCGGCCGTGTTGCCGCTCCCGCTTTTTGGGGGCATACTCCGCAAAAACGATGAGGTGTTTTCATGCAGCCACGTTTCCGTACCTTAAAGGCGACGATCCGCACTCAACTGCAAGGGCAGGGGTGGGGCGATTTTGCCAAGGAGCTGGACGAAGTCCCCGCCCGTGAGCTGGTGGGCCCTTTGTTTTCCTGTCTGCCCCTCGGCGGCGAGGCGACCGCCCGCGCGGCCTCGGCGCTGGGGAAAGCCGTTTCCCGCATGGCCGACGAACATATTGAGGAGGCCCGCAATGTTGTCCGGCGTCTGATGTGGCACATGAACGAGGAATCCGGCAACATCGGCTGGGGCATCCCCGAAGCCTTTGCCGAGATCCTCGCCCAGCACCGCCGCCTTGGGGACGAGTTTTACCCCATCCTCAATTCCTACATCATCAACACGGGCAAGGACGACAATTTCTGTGACAACAACGTATTGCGCCGTTCCTGCTTCCGTGCCGTAGAACATTTCGCGCTGGCCCGGCCCGATCTTGCGCCCAAGGCCAGAGGGCCGCTTCAGGCCGGTTTGCGCGACGCAGATCCCGTTTGCCGTGAAATCGCCAAGGAAGCGCTGGGCAAGATCGGCATGTTTTAGGGGATGGGTAGGTGAATGGAAATTGGAGGGGGGAGGGGAACCTTTCTGGAGAAAGGTTCCCCTCCCCCCTCCAAACCTCCCCTCTCCCTTCCAAAGACTTTCGGTTTTATCGAATCCCTCTTGTAAGGGAGTTCGGATGAAAGACGGCTTTCCTTTGTAGCGGAAGCCGTTTTTTTATGGTTCTGTCATATAAGCGGTAGATATTTTTTGAATGCTGGTTAGAGTAATCGGTTTCTATTTTAGGCCCTGTCATAGTGTGTGATTGTTTAAGGCTGTGTTATAGAAAATGGTTGATACTTTTTTCCTTGAAACTCCAAAGGGATAACCGAAAAAATGCCTTAGCCGTAGATCCCGCCGAGGGGAAAACTGGAAAAAGGCTATATTTTTCACTGTACTGTGGAGATGAAATAACCACGTACTATAACAGAGCCTTGTTTAATTGCTGCAATATAATGAAAATACAGGTTTTTTCCGTTTTGCTGAGAGACTCCATGATTGGGGATATTACGGCGGAGAAGGTTGCATTTTGGTTATTTTTTGGGGCTGTGTTATAGAAAACGGTTGATGCTTTTTTCCTTGAAGCTCCAAAGGGATAACCGGCAAAATGCCTTATCCGTGTATCCCGCCAAGGGGAAAAACGGAGAAAAAGGCTGTATTTTCACCGTACTGTGGAGATGAAACAACCATAAACTATAACAGGGCCATTCTTTTTGAATTGGCTGTGTCATAGAAAACGGTTGATGCTGTATTTCCTTGAAATTCCAAAGAAATAACCAATAAAATCCCCCAATCACAGAGCCCACCAGCGGAAAATTTTGAGAAAAAGCATATATTTTCAGTGTATTACTGAAACAAAACAACCACATACCATGACAGAGCCTTTGAATTTCAAGAAATGAAGCATCAACCGTTTTCTATGATATAGCCTTTAAATTTCAAATAGTTGAAATGCGGTTTTCATTGCAGAAGTAAACAGCTCTTTCAAGGGAGGCCCTTTTGCCAACCGGAAAACTGGGAGGAGGGATTCGATAAGGTTGAAAGTCTTTGGGGGAGAAGGGGAGGGGTTCGGGGAGGGGAAGAGGGGGCTTTCTTCAGAAAGTCCCCTCTTCCCCTCCCCGATTTTTCCTTCCGCCGCACAAAAGAGCAGCGCCCCGGAGGAGGAGACGGGGCGCTGCGGAGGAAGGAGGAGGATACAGTTTCTGTAAGGAGGAGGATGACTTTGCCATTGAACGAACAGACTCAGCTAGGCACCTGTGAAACGGTCAGGTGGAACCGGTCGTTCAAAGTTGTAGAAGGCTCTCGTATATATAAACGGCTATGCCGATTGTTGTTTCCCCTGACTGGATGGGAGTCAGGGTTTTTCGCCGCTGGAAAGGGAGACTGACCAACGGCAGGAGGGGGGCTTGTTATTCGTTTGCCGGGGCTTCCGCTCCGGGCTGTGGGCCGTCGGGCATGACGGTCATCCCTGTTGCGGGGCATCGGCGGGGCCGTTCAACCGGGCACCCCGGCCCCTTGCCTTGAAATACATTGATGCCGACTTCCTTAGCAATCCTGTCTGCCATCATGCCGCGTTCCTTGGCAAATTCATTGCGGAGCGCCACGAGTTCTTCCGTCGCCCTGCCGATGGCCTTCGGGTCAGGAGTGGGGCTGTTGCCGAGCGTGCGCAATTCAATGTACTTGGCCGCGAGCTTGTCCCGCAGCGGCGCGGTCTTGTCGGCGAAATCCTTCATGATGGCGTCGTACTGCGCTTTCTTTTCCTGTGTGAGCGCCTGGTAAACACAGTCTTGATACGACCTCTGCTGTCTCCAGTGGCCGTGGTGCCCGTCGTGGGGCGCTGCCAGCGCCTGCCCGGCAATCCCGCCCGCCGCGAGGAAAGCGGCAAGGGCTACGGCGACAGAGGCTTTATTGAGGTTCATTGAGGTTCTCCTAAAAGGTGTTTTGTTCGTCACTCTTGCCTAAGCTATAGCAATGCCCGTGCCAAATATTTTAAGTATTCGATTTTATATGTAATCATTAATATAACGCTTCTGGTAGGCTTCCCGTTGTCCTGAAAAGCTGTATAGAATTTGGACAGGGATATTTGACAGTGTATAAGAATCACACAGGGAAAAGCCCGGATGCGCGGAGGTGGCTAAAAAAGAGACAGCCACACTCCTTTCGGGAGCATGGCTGCCACGGGAACGGCGGGATGGAATTACTCCACGCTTTGCTCGTTGAGGGGTTGTGGGTTCAGATCTTCTATTTTGGTGCCGCGCACGCGGGTGCCCCAGCCGGGGTTGAACCCGGCGAGCTTTTCCATTTGTGCGGAAATGCGCTGCAATTCCCGTATGGCCTCGGTACGCAGGCGGATGAGCTTGCGCCCGATGACGGCGAGGGCGTCAGGGGGGGTGTCGGACGCGAAAGAAAGGTTGTGAAGTTCCGTAAGCGTTTGACGCAGTTGGATATGAATGACCGTAAGACAGGGTTCGGCCTCGCGCATGATGGCGAGTGCGGCCTGCTGCTGTTCGGGGGTGAGGTTTTGAGGCAGCGGCATGGCGAACAGGCGGCTGTCGAACCGGCTGCCGTCATGGGCCTGCTGCGGGGCGAGGGCCGGGCATTTGGAAGGCGCATCAGGAGAGAAGCCGGGGAAAGCCTCCGGCATCCGGGAAGGGGGCAGCCCTTTCGGAGCCTGCCGCGGCTGGCCTTCGTGAACCCCGGAAGAGGCGTCCTCAGCGAACGCCTTGTCGGGACAGCTCAAAACAGAGAGCGCAACCCCCAGTACAATCAGGTAAAACAGCGGCAGACAGAATCTGTTTTCTGTATATATCTGCATGAAGCCCCTTTCGCTTTTTGGGTGGCAATGAATGACAGGTATGGGTATGGCCAGGAAGCATCCTGAGCCAGAATCTGCACAGTATGACATGTACGTGAGCTTTGAATGGCTCGTCAATAGCCGTAAAAATTGCAAAAAGCATACCACGCGTTAGGACGGCGGATCGCCGCAGGCCCGTCCCGTGCCGGGTGGTTGGAGCGTTTTTTGCTTCGTTCCGGCAGTGTTTTTTGCGCATTGCCTTAAAGGAATATCCGTATCCATGCAGACGACAGGACTTTTCTCCTCCTCCCCGCAGCAGGCCAAAGTCGGCGGCGGAAACTCGCTGATAGGGACGCTCGGCGCCGCACTGGTGCTCGTTTTCGGCGTCGTGCTCCTTACGGGGCTTTCGCTCGACCGCACGCAGACGGCTATGGTTCGTTTCCTTGCGGAAAAGGGCGTGGCGCTGGTCACGGCGCTGGAAAGCGGCGTCCGATCCGGGACCCGTTCGCGGACGGGCATCCGGTTGCAGTACCTTGTCGAAGAATTGGCGGATCGGCCCGACGTGCGCTTTATCGCGGTGACCATGCCGGATGGGACTATCCTCGCGCACAGCAACCCGGTGCGGGTGGGGGAAGTGCTGAATACCCGCGGCGGCAGGGAACTCGGCGCGGAGACAATCGCGGCGCTGCGCCCATCGGGAAACCCTTCATGGGCGATCATAGATATGGAAGGCTCACGGGCGTTCGTGGTCTTCAAGACATTCCACCCCAAGATAAAAGGCGGGGGGAGGCGGGATGAACCGGCGGCAGGGCCGCTGCCCTACGTCTTCCTCGGCCTTGACCTTGCCCCGCTCGAAGTGGCTCAGGCTCAGAACCGGGAGCGCGCCGTCCTGCTGGGGGCGGGGGTGCTGCTGGCGGGTATGCTGGCCTTGCTTGGCCTGCACGCCGTGGAGCGGGTTCGTTCGTCCCGGCGCGGGCAGCGGGTGGCTGAAGCGTTGGCTGAAGAGCTGGCCGTAACGCTTCCGGACGGGCTGGTCGTTTTCGACGCCAAGGGACGGATCACCCGGATGAACAAGGCGGCGCTGGCCCTGCTCGGCATGGAAGCCCCGGCGGAGGGCAAGGCGTTCCTAGGCCGGAAACCGGCGGACGTGCTCCCTTCGGCGCTGGCGGAACTGGCGGCGAAACTGTTGCGGGAACCTGTGCTGCCGGATACGGAAATCGTCCTGCGGCACGGAGAGGAGCAGCAATATCTTTCGGTACGCGGCGGGCACGTCAACGAAGGCTATGAAGGCCGCCTCGGTTCGCTCATGTTCCTGCGTGACCTTACGGAAGTCCGCCGCCTTGAGGCGGAAGTCCGCCGCAGGGAAAAGCTCGCCGCCGTGGGCAACCTTGCCGCGGGCGTCGCCCACGAGCTGCGCAACCCGCTCAGCTCCATCAAGGGATACGCGACGTATTTCGGCGGGCGGTTCCCTGAAGGCAGCGCGGATCGGGAAGCTGCGCAGGTCATGGTCAAAGAGGTGGAACGCCTCAACCGGGCTATCGGCGATCTGATAGGGCTTTCGCGCCCCACGGACATCCGCCCGCGCATGACCGGGATGCGGCGTCTGGTTGAAGACACGCTCCGGCTCATCGGGCAGGACGCCGCCAACCACAAGGTTGGCATACGGTTCGACGCGCCCGATGTGCTGCCGGATGTGGCCATCGATCCCGACAGGATGCGTCAGGTGATCCTGAACCTGTGCCTGAACGGGCTTGAAGCCATGCCGGACGGCGGCGAACTGTCCCTGTCGCTGCATCCCGAACCCGATGCCCTGCGCCTCGAAATCCGGGATACCGGGATGGGCATCGCGCCGGAGGCATTGCCGCATATTTTCGATCCCTATTTCACCACGAAGGGGCAGGGGACTGGGCTCGGCCTTGCCACGGTACACAAGATCATGGAGGCCCACGGCGGGAGCATTTCCGTCACTTCCGAGCCGGGGCAGGGCGCCGTATTCCGTCTGCTCCTGCCTTTGGGCGGTGAGGCCGGGAAGGTTCACGGGCATGAATGAACGAATGCGGAAAACCTTGGGAAGAAAGGCGGGCACCGTGCGGATTCCCGCTTGCCCCCTCGTTTCCGCGGGACATTTGAGAAAGGTTCTGTCATCGGATTTAATTGTTTTATATCCGCAACATACTCAAAATACATTTTATCCGGTTTCCCGCCGGAAAGTTTCATGGCTGGGGGATTTTGCTGGTCGTCTGTTGGGGGGCACGAAAGAACAATGGCCCTGTCATGGTATGTGGTTGCTTCATCTCCACAGTGCGGTGAAAATACAGCCTTTTTCTCCGGTTTTCCTTTTGGCGGAATACATGGCTAAGGCGTTTTGCCGGTTAATCCTTTGGAACTTCAAGGAAAAAGCATCAACCATTTTCATGGCACAGCCTAAAATATTCATTACTTGCTGCGGCACAATCTTGGGAAAAGGGCTGACGATTGGGGCGGCATGACTATTATTGGATTGCAGGAACGGCTTCGGCTGTGCAGGGCATGGGGTACGCGTTCCGTCCGGGGGCAATCTCCGCTTATGGCGGGAAAGGGCCTTGTCACGCCTCCCTGCGTACTCCGATAGGGCCCGCCCCGCGTATGGGGAGCTTTTCAGAAGGATAAGACGAGCCTTCCCTGTTGTTGGGGTTCGCTCCGCGTATGGGGAAGTTTTCCGATGCATGGGTTACGTCATGCCTTCGCTTCGGGCCCGCCCCGCCCGTGTGGGGAGTTTTGAAAACAGTGCGTTCAGGTTCGGGCCGTTGTCGGATTGCCCCGCTCATGTGGGGATATGTTCGGTTGCCGGAGCCTGCGCACTGTGGTCATTGGGCTCTCCCCGCCTGTGTGGGGAAGTTGGGACTGAGCCCCACGGATCCGCCGCTGCATGGGGGCTCTCCTCGTCCGTATGGGGAAGTTTCGTACAGTGGAACATCTTCGGAGTTTTCACGAGGGAGCACCTCACTCGTACGGGAAAGTTCGGGGAAAATGTCCCCGACGCCGTCCGCATCGGGGGTTCTCCCCCCCATGTGGGGAAGTTGGGCAGGACGAAGCGAGGCCAGTTTTCGGTCCGGGATGCTCTCCGCCCATGTGGGGGAGTATGCTATATAGAGCCTAACAAATTGGTGCTCTCCGCCCATGTGGGGAAGTTTTTGAACGGGTTTCCCTCCACGCCGGATGCGTTGGCTGTTCCGTTCGTGTGGGGGATGTTTTGCCGTGGGAGCGGTGGAGCCGCCGTCAAGGGGATTATCCCGCCCACGGCGGGGAAGGATGGGGGAGACGGGTATCGTATCGCCGCCGGGAGGCATCCGGCGGGTACGGCATCGGCGGTGCCGGGGAGTCCGGGAAACCCCTTTTTCGGAAAGGTCAGCCTGCCGGATTTATTGCCGCCGGAGGCGAGGAGGTATGAGATGGGCACGCCACCTACCATATTGATTGTGGACGACGACAGTTCCCACCGGGCGATGCTGCGGACGGTGCTCCGGGGGTGGGGATATGCCACGGATGAGGCCGACGACGGGGATACCGCCGTGGAAAAAGTCAAGGAACGGGCTTACGACGCCGTGCTTTCGGATGTGCGCATGGCCCGCATGGACGGCATTTCTGCCATCCGGGAAATTTTGCATCATAATCCCTCGATTCCGGTTCTGGTCATGACCGCATGGCAGTCCGTGGAAACCGCCGTGGCGGCGCTGCGGCTCGGTGCGTATGACTATCTGGAAAAGCCGCTGGATTTCGATCTGCTGCACCTCACGCTGGAACGGGCGCTCGATCATACCCGGCTGGCGGCTGAGAACCGGGAACTGAGGGAATATATCCGTGAAAACCCCTCCGGCCTTCTCGGACGCAGCCCGCGTATGCGCGAACTTATTGAGATGGTGAACACGGTCGCGCCCACCGAGGCGACCGTCCTGATTACCGGGGAGTCGGGGACGGGCAAGGAACGGGTCGCCCGCGCCATTCAGGAGGCCAGTGCCCGGAAAGGCAAGGCGTTCGTCACCGTCAACTGTGCGGCCCTCAATGAATCCCTGCTGGAGTCCGAACTGTTCGGGCACGAGAAGGGCGCGTTCACAGGGGCGGACAAGCGTCGGGAAGGGCGGTTCAGCCAGGCAGACGGCGGCACGCTGTTCCTTGATGAGATCGGTGAATTGCCCCTCCTGCTTCAGGCAAAGCTTCTGCGGGCCCTCCAGCAGGGGGAAGTCCAGCGCGTGGGCAGCGATACGCCCATCATCGTGGATGTGCGGGTCATTGCCGCGACCAACCGCAACCTGCGCGAGGAAGTCAGCGAAGGGCGTTTCCGTGAAGATCTTTACTATCGGCTCAACGTGATCGGCGTGGAAGTGCCCTCCCTGCGGGAACGCCGTGAGGACATCCCTGTGCTCGCCACGGCTTTTCTGGAGCGTTTTGCTCTGGCAAACCGCAAGGAGATCAAGGGGTTCACGCCACAGGCGATGGATGCGCTGCTCAAGTATTCCTGGCCCGGCAACGTGCGCGAACTGGAGAACGCCGTGGAGCGGGCGGCTATCCTCTGCCTTGGGGAGTATATTTCCGAACGTGAGCTGCCTATGGCGGTATCCTCCGCGCTCAAGAACGGTGACGCCCCCGCGCTCGCCGAGCTGCAGGGGACGGCAGGCGTGGAGCCTGTCAGCATGACGCTGGATGAGATGGAACGCGCGGCCATCCTGAGGACACTTCAAGATACGGGGGACAATAAGAGCGAGGCCGCCCGCCGGCTTGGGATCACGCGGGCGACGCTGCACAATAAATTACGGAGATATGACATGGAGTAGTTGACAAGAATAGTAATGGATACTATTAATAGGTCAACGCAACTCAATGTCATCAGCAAAGGTGGATTGGATATGAATACAGCGCACCTTTCCTCTACGAAAAATACATCTCCATTGGCGGCGTTTGCCGACCAGCAGATTGATTGGAACCTGACGCCTGAAATGGCGGTGACCCTCTATCTGGAGTGGGGCAATAACGACTGGCGTTCCGAGCATCCCCCGGTTCGTTCCAAGAGCGACGTAGCCACCTATTTTGTCGTGGATGCGTGGCAGGAGCCTTTAAGGGTACGGCTTGTGCGCCGCAATTCCGAATCGGCGGACGATTTGGTGACCGTTCCCCTGCCGGAGCCGTTGGCAAAAGCGTTCCGGGACGAGTACGGTTCCCTCAAGGGCGTCTTTGAGCCCATGCCGGTCATTAAGGACTGGCTCAAAAAGGAGCTTGGTCAGGCTTAATCCAGGAGAGGAGTGTGGGAACAGTGACGTTCGCCTAGCAGCTTGTCCGTGGGGCGCCTCCCCTGGCCCCGGCGGTTTCCCAATCCTTCCGTTTTCCTCAATCAAGAAGGTATCCCGTTTTCAAATGCAGTATGTTCCGGTGCGCGGGGGGCGCATCGGCACGCCTCCGAAGCCCCCAAAGGCAGCAGTGCCCGCGGGGGTTTTGTTTTGGGAGGTGGTGTTGGGGAGAAGTGTTGTGGAGAAAAGCATTGGGGAAGGGAGGGAGGCCCCTTCTGGAGAATGGGCCTCCCTCCCTTCCCCAAACCCCATCCCTCCCACCCCGAAGACTTTTGACTGGTGGGGAGGCCGCGCAGCAGGAGTTCCGTTGGATATGGGGCGGGGAAAATGCCTCTGCTACGGAGTCCGTGCAGCGCGAGACGTTCGGCTGGGTGCTGGGCAGGGGAAACAAAGGATCGCATGTCGTGATAAAACGGGCTGTGAGGGCTGATGCCCCTGGGTTATGACGTTAATTAGATATAATATATTGAAAGTATTTAATTATTTTTAAATCGCAAAAAGATTGTTTTCAATGGCTTCATATAGTTGCATGTAAAATGACGACACGACCTACATGCCTTTTTATTTGGTTGTGTCATAAGGAAACGGTTGATGCTTTCTTTCTTGAAATTCCAAAGGAATAACGAATAAAATGCCCCAATCATGCAGTCCATCAGCGAGAGAATTTAATAAAAGTCTATATTTTCAGTATATTGTAAAAAAATAAAACAACCATATGCCATGACAGCACCTTACTGTTTTTTCCGATTGGATCTGTCATGACATGTGGTTGTTTCATCTCCATAGTATGGTAAAAATATGGCTATGTTATAGAAAATGGTTGATGCTTTTTTCCTTGAAGCTCCAAAGAGATAATCGGCAAAATGCCTTAGCCGTGGCTCCCGCGAAGGGGAAAACCGGAGAAAAAGGCTGTATTTTCACCGCACTGTGGAGATGAAACAACCACAAACTATAACAGAACCAAAAATACAGCCTTTTTCTTCTATTTTTCTGTTGACGGATTTTATGGGGAACGTATTGCATTAAGTTGTGTTGTTAATTATATATAATATATTGAAAATATTAAATTATTTTAAGTTGCAAAAAGATTGTTTTCAATAATTTTAAACAATTATATGTAAAACGACGACACAATCTAGTTATCCCTTTGGAATTTTGAGAAATAAAACGTCAATCATTTCCTATGGCATAGCCTTTCGTAATCTGGTTTTGTGGACAGCCGCTATGAAAAGGCCATCCACGGAAAAGTGAAATCTTTCGGCTGGCAAGGGGCAAGGCAACTTTTGGATGAAGCTGAACATGCCGCAAGATTGCGTAGCTGTCAGCGGATTTTGTCGCTTAGGGAGAGCCGCCGTGGTTTCGTTGGCTGGCCACAGCATCATCAACGGCAGTCTTCATCCGTACGCCGCTGAAGCGGCAGCGGCTGAAACAATGCTGGCCTTGCAATGCCGCAGGACGGAAAACGCGGCTTTGCAGCAGGCTGATTCATGAGGGCGGCCAGGTTCCCCGCCGGAAACACTTTGACGGAAGGGAAGCCTTCCGTTCTTCTTCTTCTTCTTCTTCTTCTTCTTCTTCTTTTCCTTTTTTGTTGGCTGTGTCATAGAAATTGGTTGATACTTTTCTCTTTGAAGTTCCAAAAGGATAACCAACAAAATGTTTTAGCTATGGATTCCGTCAATGGAAAAACAGGATAAAAAGGTTGTATTTTCAGTATGTTGTGGATATGAAACAACCACATACTATGACAGAGCCTTTTTGTTTAGGCTGTGCCATAGAAAACGGTTGATGTTTTTTTCCTTGAAGTTCCAAAGGAATAACCAGCAAAGCACCTTGGATTCCGCCAAAGGGAAAGCTGGAGAAAAAGGCTGTATTTTCAGCGCACTGTGGAGATGAAACAACCACATTATGATAAAGCCTTTGTTTATAGCCTTCCATGCGTCCCTTTTCCTCAAATAAGGGGGAAAGCTGCGAAGAGGGATTCGATAAGGCCGAAAGTCTTTGGGGGATGGGGGTGGGGTTCGGGGAGGGGGAAGGGGGCTTTCTTCAGAAAGGCCCCTTCCTCCTCCCCGATTCTCTTCCCCCCTCACATTCTCAGTGGTTGCCGAGCGGAAGGATAGCAGGGTATGTTCCGGGAACGTCGAACATACTCTAGCCGAACGGAACGCCGCTGTATGAATGCTCTCCGACTTGTTTCCCTGTTTCTTTGCCTGAGCCTTTCCCTGCCTTGCATCGCTTTTGCCGATGCCGCTCCCGTATCCGGGCAGAAAACGGATGCGCCCGCGAGCGCGCCGAAACCTGCGCCCGATCCGACGCAGGATGTCTGGAATACGCTGCTCCAAAACCGGGTGGAGGAACTTGGGGCCATTGACGCGGAAACCGTGGCCTTGACCAAACGCCTGCCGGACGCTTCCCGTAACCTGAATGAGGCGCTCAACAGCATTGAGGAAGAGTACCAGCGGCTTATGACGCTTTCCCGCGTGAGCAGGGGGTTGCCGCTGGAGTTGTCCGTCGTCCAGCAGCGGCTGGCACGGCTGAACGAGAAGCTCTCGGATGTGCTGGAACCGCTGGAAGGCACGCTGAATACGCTGAAAGGCAGGCTCAGTGAAATTTCCCTTCTGGAACAGGACTCCACCCCATCGAAGGATGAAACGGACATTTCCCCGGAGCTGCGGGCTTTTTTGAGCGATCTTGCGCAGACGCAGGGGCGGCTGAATACGGTTCAGATCCGCATCAGCCGCGTACTCGCGCCCGCCCGCAAACTTCAGGAAAACATCACATCCCTGACCGGGCGGGTTGCCAATTCCATTCCCGGACTGTGGCAGGATTATTATCTCCAGCGTTCGGGCAAGATTTACGATGTGGATTCATGGCTTAATATCCAGAAAAGCATCAATGCGCTGCAGGAAACTTTCTCCGTCCGCATGAACGCGGAACTGCCGTGGACCCTCGCCGGGTGGCTTGGCGTCATACTGCGCGCGATCGTGTTTATCCTGCCCCTGTACGGCCTTATTTTCATATCGCGCCGCATGTCGAGGACATGGCCCGAATCCCTGCGCACGGGATGGGCCAAGATGTGCGGGCACAGCTTCATCTGGCTGTCCTTTGGCTTCACGTTCCATTTTGCGGCATGGTCTCCGAGCGGCTCGTACCATGTCCTGTCCATCATCGGCACGCTGCTCCTGAGCCTTGGGCAGATGGCGCTTGCATGGGACTTATACACATTCCAGCGGAACGATCTTCAGTTGCGCTCCCCGTTGTGGCCGTTGTTCACCCCCTTGCTCGGCGGGCTTCTCCTCCTGTTTTTCAATTTGCCCGGCCCGATCCTTGGCGGCATCTGGCTGCTGATGTCGCTTGCCACGCTCTGGCGCGACTACAAGCGCCCCTTGCCGGACATCCCGTTCCCGCTGGTCATCAATCTTTTGAAAGGGCAGTCCTTTATCCTCTGGATTGCCGTGCTCATGACCCTGATTGGATGGGGGAGGCTGTCGATTCTGGTATGCGTGGCGTATGCGGCTGTGGCCGTGTGCGTGCAGCAGGCCGTTGGCTTTATGCGGCTCATGAACGTCATTGCCGAGCACATGCCGCAGGAAGGGGTGAAGGCTTTGTTCAGCGGGTTCCTGCTGGCTTTGGCGCTTCCCGCCATGCTCGTGCTGGCGACGGCGGCAACGGGGCTCTGGATTTTGGCCTACCCCGGCGGCGAGTTTCTGCTGACGCACCTGGCGAACATGGACGTGAGCGTGGGCAAGACTTCATTCAGCATGCTTCAGGTGCTGTTCATCGTCAGCGCGTTCTACGTGACCCGCTCTTTCATTTCGGTGGGGAGGTCGTTCATTGCGGATCTGCCCGCGCACTCCATGCGCCTTGACCGCAGCCTTGTGGGGCCGATTCAGGCCGGGTTCACGTATCTCCTGTGGGGCTTGTTCGGTTTATATACCCTGAGCGCGCTTGGGTTCAGCCTGACCAGCATCGCGGTGGTCGCCGGCGGCTTGTCCGTAGGCATCGGCTTTGGCCTCCAGAACATCATCAACAACTTCGTCAGCGGGCTTCTGGTCATCTTCGGGCAGACCCTGCGCGAAGGCGACGTCATTGACGTGGGCGGCGTCACCGGCATCGTCCGGCGCATCAATATCCGTTCCACGCAGGTGGAGACGTTCGACAATGCCGTCATCTTCGTACCTAATGCGGAGTTCCTGTCCGGCAAGCTCACCAACTGGACGCGCAACGGGCGCATGGTTCGGCAGGAGGTCGCTGTGGGCGTGGCCTACGGGTCGGATATCCAGCTCGTCGAGAAACTGCTCAAGCAGGTGGCGAAGGAGCACCAGAAGGTTCTGGCCTATCCGGAACCGGTGGTTCTGTTTAACGATTTCGCGGCCAGTTCGCTGGATTTCCGGCTGCGCTTCTGGGTGGGGGACATCCTGCACGGCAGCGGCATAGCCTCGGACATCCGAAAAGCCATTGACGCCAAGTTCGCTGAGGCCAACATTGAAATCTCTTTCCCGCAAATGGACGTCCACCTGCGCGAGAACGAAACCGTGCCCGTGGAACTGCGCAGCCCCCGCAAGGCGAAAGAGCCGACACTACAGCAAGAGGACAAGAACGATGCTCCAGAACAAAACGGATAATCCATTGGATGGGCTTCACCTTGAAACGTATGTCCGGGCCGATGCGGACGGCGTGGCGTCATGCGCCGCCGGGTTGCTGGCCGCCCGCTGTGCGGAGGCCGTATCCCGGCGCGGCGTTTTCACGCTGGCCCTGTCGGGAGGCTCCACGCCGTTGGCGTTGTTCCGGCTGCTGCGCACGGAGGCGTGGGCGGAGCGGATCGACTGGGCGCATACCCGCGTTTTCTGGGTGGATGAACGCTGTGTTGCCCCGCAACATCCCGCAAGCAATTACGGTGCGGCCAATCAGGAATTGCTGGCGCATGTCCCAGCGGCGGCAATCTATCCGATGGACGGTGAGATCGATCCCGGTGAGTCCGCCGTGGCTTATGAGGAAATTTTGTGGCGGCACGTTCCGGCGGAAGGGGGGAGGCCCCGTCTTGATTGCGCCCTGCTCGGCATGGGGGATGACGGGCATACCGCTTCGCTGTTCCCCGGCAGCCCGCTGCTGGCGCCCGATGCGCTGCGTTCGGGCCGCCTGACCGGGGCCGCCGTAGCTGAACATCTGGCCCCCAAGCCGGAGAGCCGCCGCATCACGTTGACGCTGGAGATGATCAACGCGTCCCGTTGCTGCCTGTATTTGGTGACGGGGGCGGGGAAGCGTCCTCCGCTCGGCAAGGCGCTGGATCTGCTGGCGCCCGCCTCTTTGCCCGTGCAGCTTGTGCGGCCGAAGGGAGGCGAGCTGATCTGGGTCATGGACGAAGCCGCCTGCGGAGGACGGCAGTAGCCGGTGGGCTGCGGAGGGGATTCGCCCGGAAAAGGTTTTCGTGGAGCGGAAGCCGCCGGGTGGGGACATTTCCGTATTGTCCCGGATTCTGCGGAAGGACACATGATAATTTATGTAAAGAAAATTATTCTTATTAACGTATAAAATATTGTATCATTAGAGTGGGTATTTTCGATTAAAGTACAAATAATGATACCAAAAAAGGTTTTTACCCGGTAAAAAGAGCCGTCTTCGGCTTGCCCTCCCGCGTCTCGCCTTTTGGAGGCGCGCGGGGATCCGCCGTGCGCCTTGTCCTGTTTGGAGGGGCGATCCGGTTTTCGTCCGAAACTTCTTGATGGGGGGAGCCTCAAAAACGGCTTGGCGCCTCACTTCTCGCCCCATAGGGCGGAAATGGCTTTCGGCCCCTTTTCCGTGAGGAAAAGGGGCTTTTTTTGTGGTGCCCGTTCATAGGGTGCGCAGGGCGCTCAAACCTTCCAGATCTTCTTTTTCCATCTAAGAAGGATTCTGGCACGCTCTTTGCTATAACCTTACGGCGCGCCCTATGAGCTGGAAAGATGCTTTTTTTCCGGCTGGACCCAAACAGTCGAGGATAGTTTTTTTATGCGTAACCCATTGGCAGGATATGCTGTTTCTGTGACAGGCACGTTGGCCCTGCTTGCCCTTGTGACGGGTTTTGTGCCCGGAGGAGGCAATCAGAGCCTTGAGCCCGCCACCGGAGCGACCAGCCGGGCCAAAGGGGAAAACCCTCTGCCCCGCCCGCTGCTTCATATTCCTGAGCAGTTTCGGGAAGCCATGAAGCAGAATCTTCCTTCAACGTCCTCTGCCGCTTCCGAGGGCCGTTTTCCGGTTCTGGAGGTGCAGAGCGACGGTACGGTGACCATGCGCCCGCTGCACGGGAGCATCCCGGTCAAGCTGGAAACGACCAGCACGTCCCTTGCGGCGATGCTTGCCTCCGCCCCAACGGAACCCCGGCAGGCCGATTTCGTTCCCAGTGCGGAACTGTTTTCCAATATGCCCCGCGTCAATCAGACGGAAACCGCCCATCTTGACGTGTTGGGCAAACAGATGGACTTTGATGATCTGCCCCTGCGCTGGAACGGCAGCCAGCAGGCTTTCGAGCTGGCCCCCGAAGTCCTTGAGCGTACGGAAAAATTGCTTGGCGAATTGCGGCAGCTTTCCGGGCTGACCGCCTCCATGCGCCGGCAGGCCGAGCAGTACCGCCCGGTCGTGGAGAAATATGCCGACCGTTATAATCTTTCGCCTGATTTGATATTCGCGATTATCTACACCGAAAGCGATTTCGACCCTGATCTGATCAGCAACCGTTCGGCGCATGGCCTCATGCAGGTGGTGCCGAATACGGCCGGCGGCGAAGTGCACCGCTGGCTCGGACGCACCGGCAAGCCGTCCCCTTCGCTGCTGCTGCACCCTGAGACGAACATCAAGTACGGCACGGCGTATATGTATCTTTTGCAGAACCGGCACCTGACCGCGATCGCCGATCCCCAATCCAGAGAGTACTGTGCCATCGCCGCCTATAATATCGGTACAGGCGGCATGCTGCGGACATTCGGCAAGTCGCGTGACGCCGCCTTTGAAGCCATCAATGCCATGACGCCGGAACAGGTGCGGGATACGCTCCTTGAGAAGCTTTCCTCGCGGGAAACCAAGGCGTTCCTTGCCAAGGTGCTCAAGTCGCGCGAGCGTTTTTCCATGATGGGCTGATGGCCCTTTTCCTGCGCAGGCTGTTTTTCCTCCATGCCGGAAAGCCGACGGGATCGCCCCGCGATCCCGTCTTTTGTTGTGGATTGTGGCTTGTGGGGAAAAAAGGTAAGATGATCATTTGGACGGAACCTTTCCTATGGGAAAGAACCCCAGTCGCCGGGTTGCGGCGACGTTGAACCTCTTTGCGAATGGAGTTTCCATGCGTACTATCAGCGCTATCGCTCTGTGCCTCATGCTCGTATTTGCGACGACCGGCTGCGCCGCCAGCAAAATCGCCGTGGTCGATCCGGCCCGCCTTTTTCAGGAAAGCGAACCCGGCAAGGCCGGCATTGAGCACCTGAAGCAGCTTGAAGCCGCCATGCAGGAACAGCTCAAGACGGCTCAGGGCATGATCGAAAAGGCCCCCAATGACGAAGCCCTCCGCGCCCGTTTCCAAAAGACCTTTGTCGGCTACCAGCAGATCGTCAATGCCGAACAGCAGAAGGTCGTGCAGCAGATCAACGGCTTGATGCAGAAGACCCTCGAAGACTTCCGCACCAAGAAGAACTACTCGGTCATTATGAATGCCGAAAGCCTGCTCGCGTTCGATCCCAAGTCCGATGTGACCAAAGAAGTGATCGCCGAAATGGACAAGACTAAGGTGACCTTCGCGCCCGTCAAGCTGGAGCCCATCACCGCCGCCCCGAAGGCCGACGACAAGGCCGCTCCGAAGGCTGACGCCAAGCCTGAAGCCAAAAGGTAGGCGGGGAGAGAACCGGGGGAGGAAAACCCTTCTGAAGAAGGGTTATCCCTCCCCCGGACCCCCTTCTTTCCCAAGACTTTCAACTGATGGGGAGGCTGCGCGCCGGTTTTCCCGCCGAAATGAAAAGGCCCATTCCTGTATTTGCGGGATGGGCCCTTTCTTATGGCTGCATGTGAGGAGGGATGTTTGTGGGAGAGGATGGAGCGTTTTCACGATGAAAATGTTCTTCCGACTGCGTGAAGCGGGCGGCCGCTGCGAAGGCATAAGCACAATGTGTTTGCGCTGTTCAATGCCGGAGCAAGCGTGCCTTAAATTTTAGGCTCTGTTATAGTATGTGGTTGTTTCATCTCCACAGTGTGGTGAAAAATACAGCCTTTTTTCCGGTTTTCCCCTTGGCGGGATCCACGGCTAAGGCATTTTTCCGGTTATGCCTTTGGAGTTTCAAGGAAAAAAGCATCAGCCATTTTCTATAACACAGCCTTTAATTTCCCATTGATGGGGTCTATGGTTGGGGCACTTTATCGGGGCTTCCCTTGGAGTTTTGGGAAAGAAAGCATCAACCATTTTCTATGGCGCAGCCATCTTTTTGATAGATGAGTGGCGGTACATGCCGCACCGGGAGGGGCGGAGGGAAGGGCTTGCCAGAGCAAGGTTCCTCTGCTTCCTCCTCTCTCTCTCTCTCTCTATATATATATATATATATAGCCGTTCTATTTTTTGCCTGCCCCAAACGTGATGTCCTGAATGGCTTGTATCGTCTGTCTGGTCACGGCGTCCATGTCGGCATCGTCGATGGTGGCTCCTGCGGCATTGAGATGTCCGCCGCCGCCGAAGAAGGCTGCTACGGAGCGCACGTCGTCGCTGCCGGACGAGCGGAGGCTCAGCTTGCAGCGGTTGCCGGGGTCCTGCCGGATGAGCGCGGCGACGCGTACGCCCTTGATGCGGCGCATCTGTTCGGCAAAGCCCTCCAGATCCTCGCGCACGGCCCCGAAGGAGCCGATTTCCTCCATCGTGACGGGACAGACGGCTACCGTGCCGTCACATTCAAGGGAAAGGGTCTGCATGAGCTTGCCCCAGAGCTTCGTCTTGGGCATGGACCATTGGTTGTCGAGCTTTTCGCGTATGGCGGCGGCGTCAAGGCCGTTGGCGACGAGGCGGGCGGCAAGCGTGAAGACCGCCGCGCTGGTGTTGCCGTGCGTAAAGGAGCCCGTGTCTGAGACGAGGGAGAGGTAGACGCACTGGGCGAGTTCCCCGGTGAGGGGCACGCCGGCGGCGTCGGCGACGGCGGCCACCATCTGGCCCGTGGCGGCCATTCCGGGGTCTACCCAGTTCCCAAGGGAGGCGAACATGGGATTGCCGAGATGGTGGTCAATATTGACGGAAGGGTACTCTGGAAAGACCGCGAGCAGTTCCTTGCCCATACGCCAGGCATCGCCGCAGTCCAGCACGATGATCAGGCCGGGCTTGAAGGGGATGGCGGAGGGTTTGGTGACGAGCTTTCCGGGCAGGGGAACCCACTCCAGATAGTCGGGGATGCCCGTGGCATTATAGAGTACGAACCGTTTGCCGAGCGCCTTGACCAAGGAGCCCATGGCTCCGGTGGAGCCGATGGCGTCCCCGTCGGGGCTGCCGTGCGCCACGATGACGATATTGTCGAATTGCTGGATGATCGCCGCCATTTCCTCAGCGGGCTGGATGATATGGGCCGTCTGCATGTCTTGTTCGTACACGGTGTCAATCCCCATTGATGAATTCCAAGTCACTGTAAACCATCTCTTCGGAACACACGGCCTCCATCATGGCGAGGCATTTGTCCATCCGCGACTGGAGGTGCTGCTCGCTGTTGCTCAGGGAAATGACCATCAGCCGGAGGCGCGTCAGGGAATCCTCCGTGCCGTATTCGGCGATGGCGACGTTGAACGTGTTGCGCACCTTTTGTTTGAGGCTGTTGGCGACACGGCGTTTTCCCTTGAGGGAATCGTTGCCGTGCAGGTGGTACTCGACGGTGAGGACTGCGATGACCATGATTCAATCCGTTGGTAAAATCGTTCTGCGCTGTCTTTCTGAAATAATGGAACCGCGCAGAAACGCAAGCCCTTTGAGGAGGTTTCTCATGGGGAAGATGGGCGGGGGAGGGGAGGAGGGGCCTTTCTGGAGAAAGGCCCCTCCTCCCCTCCCCCGAACCCCCACCCCTCCGCCTCCAAAGACTTTTGACCTTATCGAATCCCTATTCGCAGCTTTTTCTGGCGTGAGGAACGGAGGAAGATTTTTTGTATAATAACTGTTGGTTATTGGAATGCTTGTACAGAAAAGGCATAGGGTATGGAAAACAGCCCTGTTATAGCATATAGTTGATATGTTTATTCA
>NZ_DBMAFI010000051.1:0-23119 GCF_057864385.1 Bilophila sp.
GCCTGTTCGGAAGCGTCACCCGGAGCCCCCCGAAGGCTGCGCAGAGCCTTTCCATGCGCTCCGGCCCGATGACGGCGGAAAACGGGGAACCCGCAACGGGCTTGCGGGGAATGTACGTGGATACCCCGCCCACGGCCCTACGCCGTGGCGCTCCATGAGCAGGGCCAGCATCCCGGCCTTGGAAAGCCGACGCCCCGGCACCGAATCGCTGCACGCGAACCCGGCCAGGTACGGCAGGAGGCCCCGCACGTCGAGCAGACGGCGGGTTACGTCCTCCGGCTTGTTGGTAGCCACAAACAGCCGGCAGCCCCGTCCCGACAGCCGCTCGAACAGCGGCGGTATGCCGGGGAAGGCCGGGCTTTCGTCAAAGGGGCAGGCGCGGTAGCGCGCCCGATAGATGCGGACGATGCGCCCCAGATCCGCAGGGGCCAGATCCGGGCAGATCCCGCGGATGATGTCTTCCAGCAGCGGCCCAATGCGCCCTTTGTCCAGTTCAGGCACGGCGAGCCCTTCCTCCCGCAGCACGCCGCCGAGCAGCCGCAGGATATCGGGGGCGCTGTCCACCAGCGTCCCATCCAAGTCAAAAAACCAGTCGGCGTAGCGTTCCGTTCCACATCCCGTCATGGGGCCTCCTGTGTGTTGCGGTGGGCGGCAAAACCGCCTCGGCAGAATAGACGCAGCACATTCGGAAGCGGGGAGGCAAGCGCAGGCACCAGCCAGCATATGGCCTTGCTTCTTATGTATCCCGTTGGCGGTTGTCAATCGCCGTCCGGCGGAAGGGAGGCTGAGGGGTACCTCCCGGCGGCGAAGGGCAAAACGCATTGGGGAAGGGAGGAAAACTGCCGCTGAAGAGGCCCCCCTTCCCTAAATTGCCAGTACGGAACCCTCTGCTTTCCAAAGCGTCTTGCGTTCACTGCCCCTGACCGCAAACCGCCCCTGAAAAACACTGTCTGGAGCGGCATGGCTTCAGAACCGAACGCCCGAAACGCCACTTGAAAAACATAGGTGCGCCATAGGAAACGGTTGATGCTTTATCTCTTGAAATTCCAAAGAATAAAACGTCCCAATCATGGGGCCCATCAGCGAAAAAACTTGATAAAAATCTATATTTTCAATATATTACAAAATAGGCTCTGTCATGGCACATGGTTGTTTTGTCTCGGCAATATGCTGAAAAATATATGCTTTTTCTCCAATTTTCCGCTGGCGGGCTCCATGACTGGGGATTTTATTGGTTATCCATTTGGAATTTCAAGAGATAAAGCATCAACCGTTTCCTATGACACAGCCAAAAAATAAATCAACCACATGCTATGACAGAGCCAAAACATTACACACAAAAAAAGCCTCTCCGCCATAGACGGAAAGGCTGTTAAGGATGCGATGCAGAGGCTTACTTCTTGAGCCGCTGGGTATAATGCAGGCCCATAGACATGGACAGATCCCGATAAAAATCAAACTCGGACTGGAGGAAGGCATCGGCCTCGCTTGGGGGCAGCCAAGCGAGAATCTCGTAATTCTCCTCGGCGGACTTCTTCATGGCCGGGCTGTCCAACGCCTGCTCGGAAGCCTTGGCGAGCTTTTCCACAATGGCGTCCGGGGTATCCTTGTTCACCACGAGGACACGCCAGCTCGTCTGGGAGAAATCATAGCCGAGCTCGCGCAGGGTCGGCACATCGGGCAGCATGGCGAGGCGTTCCGGCGCAAACGTCGCCAGCGGAACAAAATCCCCGCGCTTGATATAGCGCATGATGTCCGGCGGATGGCTGATCAGCGCGTCGGTATCCCCTATCAGGCAGTCGATGGTTCCGCGCACGGGGCCGTCCGGCTGCTCCACAAGCTGCACATCCAGCTTGGCAAGATCCTTGATGAAGTGCGTCATGCCGATCTGGAGGGAGCTGGGGGCGTTGGTGATCCCGATCCGGGCCTTGCCGGGATGGGCCTTCGCGTAGGCCTTGAACTCCTCAAAGGTCTTAAAGGGCGCATTCTTGTTCGCCACGAACAGGATCGGCAGCAGGGTCGCGCGCCCCACCGCCCGGAAATCCTTGGGCGAAGCGGACGGGCCAACCATATTGGGCTTCAGAACCATGGGGCCCATCGCCGCGAAATACACGGTGTAGCCGTCGGGCCTGCCGTTGAGCGTCGCTTGCGCCGCCTTGCCCATCATGCCGTACTCGAAGACAAAGGGGACGCCCAAGAGCTTCGACATTTCCGCATTGTAGACCTTGCTCAACGCGTCATACGGTGTGGGCTCGAAGGGATGATATACGGTTACAGGGTGTTCCGGGTACTCCGCGCGGGCCATCTGGGGCACGGCGGCGCAGAAGCAGAACAGGGCAATGCAAAGTGATTGGATCTTTCTGGAAAACATAGCACTTCCTTGTTATGATCCATTTGAAGAAATTGGGGAAAAGCCCTTGCCGTGTCAGGGGGCATTACCATCTGTGGAGCGCACGCAGGGTCACAAACTTTGGATTGAAAGCCACCACGCTCTCGCACAGCAACGTATCCTGTATGCCGTAGTTCAGCTCATGCCACAGGATGATCGGCGTACCCGGAGCGAGCCCGAAAACGGAAGCGATCCCCTTTCCCGCACACCACGGAAGGAACGCCATCACCGTATGCGACAAGGTACCGCCCGACAGCAGGTTGATCATATCCGTGTAGGCCAGCCCCTGCACAAAGCCCTTTCCATTCCATGAACCGTTCGCCGTGAACACGTTGCAGGTCACAATGGCCTGCGCGCCTTCCACAAGATGCGCCGTCCGCTGGATCTTCCACGGGCGGGGGATCGTCACCCTGACCGGCAGCGTCGGATCATCCAAAAGGATATCCTCCCCACCGGGGCTCACGGGCATTTCCCGGATCGTGTTCGCCTCATACCCCGCGTCTTCGAGCATCCGACGGAGCCCACGCTCCAAATCGAACCGCATCGGCGTATCAAGCACGCTCCGGTTGACGAGATTCCCTATGCCGTGCCTTTTGGAGATGAACCCTTCACGGCAAAGGATGCTCAAGGCTTCCCGTACCGTAGCCCGGCTTACGCCCAGCAGGCGGCACAATTCTTCCTCGGAAGGAAGCCTGCGATCCGGGCCGCATTGCTTGCGGGCCAGATCGAGGATGGCCTCTTTCACTTCCACATACAGGGGTTCCCGTTGCTCCCTAACTCGTCTGACGTCTGATGCCTTTTCCATAGCTCACCCCATGCGGCCTGTCAATGTTTTCCCTCCGCACACGATACGGCGGAAAGCGGGCCATATCCTCTTCCCATTTTTACGGAAGCCTGTGTCCTAGGCCGTGTCGTCAATTATATAAGCCAATGAAATTATCAGGCTATTTTAAATTGCAAAAAAATATTTTAATAATTTCAAATAGTTATATATTAAACAACGACGACACGATCTAAAAAAATTTAATGCTTTCCTGAAGTTCCAAAGGAATAACCAACCTAATGCCTTAGCCATAGATTCCGCCAAGGGGAAAGCTGAAGAAAAACGCTGTATTCTCACCGCGCTGTGAAGATGAAACACCCCATGCTATGATAGAGCCTTGCAGAAAGGCTGCCGTGCCATCCTGCGCGGCTTTAGCTGCGCCCGTTACGTTAGCAAAGCCACCAAAGAAATAGCAAGCAGCCCCGCCGGGCCATCGGCGTATGCCGAGCCTCCTGCCTTTCAGCAAAGGCCCTTTTATGGGATGCGGCCTTTTCATCTCTGCGGCATGGCAGAAAATAAAGCCTTTTCCTCCGGCCTCCCCGTTTTCTCCGTTTTTTCTTTGGCGGCTCCATGAAGGCATGTTTCTTTCCTTTGGAACTTCAAGGAAGCAGCACCCCTTTCCTCGGACGCAGACCCAGCAAAAACAGTAGGCTCTGTCATGGGATGCGGTTGTTTCATCTCTACAGCACAGTGAAAATACAGCTTTTTCTCTAAGTCGTGTCGTCATTTTGCATGTAATTATTTGAAATGGCTCTGTCACAGCATGTGGTTGCTTCATCTCCACAGCATGCTGAAAATGCGGCTTTTTTATCAGGTTTTTCCATTGACGGAATCCACAGCTAACACATTTTGTTGGTTATCCCTTTGGAACTTCAAAGGGAAAAGTATCAACCATTTTCTATGCCACAGCCTTTGAAATCATTGAAAACAATCTTTTTGCAGTCTGAAAAATAGTTAAATAGTTTCAATATATCATACCTAATTGAGGACACAGCCTCGTTTTCCCCTTGGCTGAATCCAAGGCTAAGGCATTTTATTAATTATTCATTTGGAACTTCAAGGAAAAAACATCGACCGTTTTCTATGATACAGCCAAACAGCATTCCTCTTATTTGCCGCTTGACAATTTTTCAGAGCCATGTTTCATGGTACGCTTGAATAAAACAATCTTTTATATCATTTCAACAGGTTGAAGTATCATGATCGGACCGATTGCAGACAGTTGCGCCCTTTTCATCGGCGGGCTTGCCGGAACCCTCTTCTCCGGGTTCATCCCGAAGCGCGTCAAGGAAACCCTTCCCCTCATCTTCGGCGTGATCACGCTGTGCATGGGCTCCACCCTCGTCAACAAGGCTTCCTCGCTCCCCGTCGTGGTCATGGCCCTCATCGTGGGTTCCGTCATCGGCGAGCTGGTCTTTGCCGAGTCTTTTCTCGCCAAGTGCATCAGGGCGCTGTTCCGTCTCGCGAAAAGCAAGCACTGCGGGAATGAGGCGTATATCGTGAACATCATCACCCTTGTTTCCGCCTTTTGCTTCGGCAGCATGGGCATCTTCGGCGCGATAAACGAAGGCATCACCGGCTCCACGGACATCCTCCTCACCAAGGCCGTTCTCGATCTGTTCAGCGGCATTGTCTTCGGGACGCTTTTCGGCCTGTCGGTCAGCCTCATCGCCATACCCCAGTTCGCCATCCTCGCCCTGCTCTATGCTTCCGCCGCCTCCCTCGCCCCGTATATGACGCCGGGCATGCTCGGTGATTTTACCGCCTGCGGCGGCGTCATCTTCGTCGCCACGGGGCTGCGCATGTGCGGCATCAAAATCTTTCCCGTGATCAACATGCTGCCGTCCATGCTCATCATCATGCCGCTCTCCGCGCTGTGGGCGCGGTATGCCGTGTAGCAGCCGCACAGATCCCCATACCGCTCCATTTGCCCTCCAACGGATGGGAGGTCTGGAATCCCCCGATTGCCTGCGCAGCCATTGCGGGATCACGCATGGACACGCGCAGGTGGTGCATGGCGCACGGGCTTCTTCCTTGTTGGGGGCCGCACGTGGATATGCGCATGGGATACATGGCCTGAAGGTTATCCCCGGCACGGTAAGCGGCCTCGTGCTCTATGCGCATGGCCTGAAGGCGGGGATTGCCCCACCGCACGGGTGGGCGTGGATACGCGCATGGGGTGCATTGCCGGTTGCCGAGTAAGGAGGGCTCAGGCTCACGGCGCCGACACGCGCATGGGTACAGAGCCACGCCATCGGATAACATCAATTTGACAAAAGTAACACCTTGCCCTATACACAGGCATCGCGGCACGCTTGGGGAACCGATGCGGACGGCGGCGGGGACGCTTTCCCCGTTTTTCCTTTTCATATCAGGACGTAATCCGTTTATGGGCATGAAGGGAATCCGTCTGTACCCAGCGTGCGCTTGATGCGGGAAGCCTCTCATTGACACCGCCGGCGGCACCCGATATATCTCGTATTACATTTTTTATACGCGTAACACGCTAATCTCTATCTAAGAAAACAATGTGTTACGAAACAGGTTCGGCACAGTCCGAAGGATTGCGCTCCAAGGAAGGCAGACCATGAACGGCAGGCAGATGATGGCTTCTCTCGCACGGAAAACGCTGGTGTTCATCGCCATGATGTTTCTGTTGTCGCTGATCGTTTTCTACGTATCCCGCCTGACCCCCGGAGATCCGCTCCAATCCTTCTACGGCGACGCCATGCAGTCCATGACGACCGCCGAACTGGACGCCGCGCGGGAACGGCTGGGGCTGGACGGCCCCATATGGGGGCAATACGCCAAATGGATCGGCAACGTCATGCAGGGGGATTTCGGCATCTCCCTGAAATACAAGCGCCCCGTCCTCGACGTCGTTTCCCCGCTCATCGGCAATACGCTCATGCTCGGCGGCATCGCCTACGCGCTGGTCTTTCTGCTCGCCATCGCGCTGGCCCTTTTCTGCGCCCGGTTCGAGGACACCTTCATGGATCGGTTCGTCTGCCGCATCGGTACGGTGGCCTTCTATGTGCCCGCCTTCTGGATGGGCGTGGTGCTGGTGCTCGTTTTCAGCGTCAACCTCAAGCTCCTGCCGAGCAGCGGGGCCTACGGGATCGGGAAATCCGGCGACGTGGCCGACCGCCTGCGCCACCTCGTCCTGCCGCTCATCGTCATGGTGGCGAGCCACCTGTGGTATTACGCCTATATGATCCGCAACAAGCTGCTGGATGAAGTCCGCCGCGACTACGTGCTGCTGGCACGGGCCAAGGGGCTTGGGAAGACGCGGGTTCTGCTGAGCCACTGCCTGCGGAACGTGCTTCCCACCATCGTCAGCATCATGGCCATCTCCATCCCCCACGTCCTGAGCGGCACCTATGTGGCGGAATCCGTATTCAACTATCCGGGCATCGGCCTGCTCGCCGTATCCAGCGCCAAATACCACGACTACAACCTGCTGATGCTCATGGTGCTGATCACCGGGGCCATGGTCATGCTGAGCAGCCTCGTCGCGCAGGCCGTCAACGAAGTCATCGATCCGCGCATGAAATCTTCCGACGGGGTCGTGTGCTGATGGACGCCCCTTCCAACGACGCCTTCACCATCGTCGGGGCCGGGTACAGGACGCACAGGCCCGCCGTACGGAAAAAAGGCTTTTGGGAACGGCTGAAAGGCAAGCCCATCCTCTCCGTTGCCGTCTTTTCCGTGATCGCCCTCGGCTGCCTTTTTTCCGGCCTGATCATCAACCATGATCCCGCCGAATTCTTCCTCATGAACGTCAACGAGGCCCCCAATGCCGAATTCTGGTTCGGCACGGACTCCCTTGGGCGGGACATCTACTCGATCATCTGGTACGGCGGCAGGGCCTCCATCTCCATCGGGCTCATGAGCGCGGCGGTCATTACCTTCATCGGGGTCTTCTACGGCTGCCTGTCCGGGGCCGCTTCCGGCGTCGTGGACGGCGCCATGATGCGGGCCGTGGAACTCCTGCAAAGCGTCCCGGTTCTCCTGTCCCTGCTGCTGATCCTTTCCCTCATGGGCAAGCAGAACGAGCTCACCATTGCGCTCGTCATCGGCGTCACCGGCTGGTTCCCCCTGTCCCGCATCGTCAGGAGCGAAGTCCGGCAGATCCGCAACAGCGAGTATATCCTCGCCTCGCGCTGCATGGGGGCCGGTTTCCCTTTCATCATGCGCAAGCACCTCATCCCGAACTTCGTGTCGGCGATCATGTTCGTGGTCATCTCCAGCATCAGCACCAGCATGGCGATGGAAGCGACCCTGAGCTTCCTCGGCCTCGGCCTGCCCACCGACGTGCTCTCGTGGGGCAGCATGCTCGCGCTGGCCGACCGCGCCCTTCTCCTCAACTCGTGGTGGGTCATCCTCATCCCCGGCGTTTTCCTTGTGGTTACGCTGCTGAGCATCACCAGCATCGGCCATTACTTCCGAAAAAGAAGCAACCAAGGGCCAAGCAACCTGTAACCGCAGGTCGCCTTTTTAATAGGTAACGTACGACAATCCGAAAAGGAGCATCCCGTGAAGAGGAACGGACTGACCGCTTTGGTCTTGAAGAAGGCCCGCTGGGGCCTCATGAGCCTGGCGCTCTGCCTTGCCTGGGCGCCCGCCTACGCCGCCGACGAAATGGCGAACACCCTTGTCTACGCCGGGGAAAACGAGGACACCATCAACCCCCTGCTCAACAACCATCAGGAACTGCCCACAATCATCTTTTCCGGCCTGATGAAGTACGACGCCAAAGGCCAGCCGGTTCCCGAACTCGCCGAGAGCTTCACCTATGACAAGGGGACGCATACCTATACCTTCAAGCTGCGCGACGGCGTGAAGTGGCACGACGGCAAGCCCCTCACCGTGGATGACATCCTGTTCACCTACGGCGCGCTGACCAAGGACAAGACGCTGGCCTCATCCATCACCAGCAACTACGAGGACATCAAATCGATCACCGCGCCCGACGCCCATACCGTGGCCTTCACCTTGTCCAAGCCCAACGCCGCCATGCTGGACAACTTCACCATCGGCATCCTGCCCAAGCACCTGTTCGCGGGCAAAGACATCAACACCGCCCCCGCCAACCAGCACCCCGTGGGCACCGGGCGCTACAAGTTCGTGGAGTGGGACACCGCCGGCGGCATGATCATCCTTGAAAAGAACAAGGACTATTACGGCAAGGTGCCGAACATCGACCGGCTCGTCTACAAGACCGTCGCCGTCGAAAGCACCAAAGCCCTCATGCTCCAGTCCGGGGAGGCGGATCTCGCGTGGCTGAACGCCAAGTATGCGGACACCTTCCGGGGCAAGGACGGCTACAGGAACATCGACTTCGCCACCGCCGACTACCGCTCCGCCGCCATGGATTTCCACACCGACTTCTGGAAGCGGAACGGCGACTCCATCGGCGTGCTGAACTACGCCCTGAACAAGGAAGCCATCGCCAAAAGCGTGCTGAACGGACAAGGATTCCCCGCGTTCAGCCCCATCCAGATGAACGCCTACGGCGGCAACAAGGCCGCGGACATCTACCCCTACGATCTCAAAAAGTTCGCCGCCGAAATGGAAAAGCTCGGCTGGAAGAAGGGCAAGGACGGCATCTACGAGCGCAACGGGCAGAAGTTCTCGTTCACGATTCAGGTCCGGGACTATGAGGAAGAGCGCGTGGACATCGCCAAGGTCATCGCCAACGAGCTGAAGAAAGCCGGTGTCGACATGCAGATCGTCCTCGTCACCAAGTTTGACTGGAAGGCCGGGTATAACGGGTTCCTCGCCGGGTTCGCCGCCGAATTCGACCCGGACGGCGTCTACAAGGACTTCGTCACCGGGGCCAGCGACAACACGATGGCCTATTCCAACCCCAAGGTTGACGAGCTGCTGAAAAAGGGCCGCGCCACCGAAGATCCGGCCCAGCGCAAGGCCATCTACGCCCAGTTTGAGGAAGCCTATGCCGAACGCCCCGGACACCTGCTGTTCGCGTACCTGAACGGCAACTACGTGAGTATCGCCGGGCTGGAAGGGCTTGATGCCACGCGCGTTCTCGGCCACCATGCCGTGGGCGTCATGTGGAACATCGAAGACTGGACGCTGAACCGTTGACCGCACGCGGCAGGGCCGTCCGGGACATCCGGGCGGCCCCGGCCGCCTTTTCAGGGCACCGACTTTGTAGAGCACCGGGGAAGACATGGATACCGTATTGGAGCTGGAAAACGTTTCCGTTCACTTCGACACGCCCGACGGAACCGTTCAGGCCGTCCGGGACGTTTCGCTGTCCCTCAAAAGCGGCGAAACGCTCGCCATCGTGGGCGAATCAGGATGCGGCAAGTCCGTCTTGTGCAAATCGGTCATGAAGCTCCTGCCCGGCAATGCCCGGATCAGCGGCAAAATGCTCATCGACGGCAAAGACATTGCCCCCTATACCGAAAAGCAGATGCGGACGCTGCGCGGTTCCCTGTTTTCCATGCTGTTCCAAGACCCCATGACCACCCTGAACCCCACGATCCCCATCGGGAAGCAGATCACGGAAGCCGTGCTGAAGCACCGCAGGATGAGCCGGGAAGACGCGCAAAAGCTGGCCGTGGACATGCTCCACCGCGTGGGCATCGACGATCCGGCCCAACGGATGCTCCTCCAGCCGCACTATTTTTCCGGGGGGATGCGCCAGCGGTGCGTGCTTGCCATCGCGCTGGCCCTGAACCCGCGCATCCTCTTCGCCGACGAGCCCACTACGGCGCTTGATGTGACCGTGCAGGCGCAGATGCTCGACCTGCTGCGCGACATCCAGCGCAAGACCGGCATCGGCATCGTGCTGGTTTCGCACGATCTGGGCGTGGTCGCCCGCGTCGCGGATCGGGTCGCCGTGATGTACGCCGGGAAGATCGTCGAGATCGGAACCGCCGAGGACATCTTTTACGACCCGCGCCACCCGTACACATGGGGGCTGTTGGGCGCCCTTCCCTCCCAAGCTGTGGAAAACGGGGAACTTAAGGGGATTCCGGGCATGCCGCCGACGCTCCTTAATCCGCCTCCGGGGGACGCCTTCGCCGAACGCAACCGGTACGCCATGAAAATCGACTACGAGCGGATGCCCCCAATGTTCCGCATTTCCGAAACCCACAGCGCCGCAACATGGCTTTTGGATGAAAGGGCGCCCGCGGTCACGCCTCCCGTCACCATCAAACGCCGTGGTATGATCCATTGAAAAATCCGGTTCTTTTATCCGTCAGGAATTACAAGCAGCATTTCCCCATCAACAAGTCCCTGACGGTGCGCGCCGTCAACGGGATTTCCTTCGACCTGCGCAGGGGGGAAATCTTCGGGCTGGTCGGGGAATCCGGCTGCGGCAAATCGACGGTGGCGCGCGCCATCATGGGCATTTATACCCCGACGGAAGGCGAGATTTACTTCAAGGGCTTCCTGATCTCGGAAAAGCGCTCCTACCGGGAGCACAAGAAAGATATCCAGCGCAACATGCAGGTCATCTTTCAAGACTCCGCGGCGGCCCTGAACCCTCGCATGAAGGTCGCCGACATCATTGCGGAACCCTTGGTCATCAATCGCCTGTATCCAGATAAGGGCCGGATGCGGGCCGAAGTGGACAAGCTGCTTACGCTTGTCGGGCTGGACACCAGCTACGACAACAAGTTCCCCGCCGAGATCTCCGGTGGGCAGCGCCAGCGCGTCGCCATCGCCCGCAGCATAGCCGTCAACCCCGAACTGATCGTTGCCGACGAGCCCGTCGCGTCGCTCGACGTTTCCATACAGGCGCAGATCGTCTCCCTCTTCCAGCACTTGCAGCGGCAGCACGGCTTCACGTTCCTGTTCATCGCGCACGACCTGTCGATGGTCCGTTACCTCTGCGACCGCGTGGGCGTCATGTACGAGGGCAAGCTGGTGGAGCTCGCCCCGGCGAAAGAACTTTTTGGGAACCCCCTGCATCCCTATACCCGTGCGCTGCTTTCCGCCATCCCCGTGCCTGACCCTGTTTACGAACGCTCAAAAACGATCATTCCCTACACGCATGAAACGGCGGATCTGAGCGGGGCATGGCGTGAAGTCCTGCCGGAACATTTCCTGCTCACCCGAAACGGATAAGGCCCATCGCGGACGGATTTTTCCACCAACCCGAAGCGGGCAAAGCCGCATCACGTAACTATTTGGTATTCTGCCCCCGGAAGGGGGTAAGGCCCATCATGGGAGGATTCCCTCCCCGAGGCGAATAACGCAATATCGCGCAACTATTGGTTATCCTGCCAACCCGGATGAAGTAAGGCCGCAAATACCGGATGTTTGAACATCCTGCCCAGCCGAAACAGGTAAGACCCATTGCGGACAGATTTTCCACCCACCCGAAGCGGACAAAACCGCATCACGTAACTATTTGGTATTCTGCCCCCGGAAGGGGGTAAGGCCCATCATGGGAGGATTCCCTCCCCGAAGCGGGTAACGCAATATCGCGCAACTATTGGTTATCCAGCCCACCAGGATGAAGTAAGGCCGCAAATACCGGATGATTGAACATCCTGCCCAGCCGAAACGGGTAAGCCCCATTGCGGACGGATTTTCCACCCACCCGGAGCGGCAAAGCCGCATACTGGAGGATTTGGCATTCCATCACCCGTTCCTTCAGGCAGCATTTTCTTACGGACGGCGGCCGTTTCATGAAAAAAAGCCCTGTCATGGCGTGCGGCTGTTTTATGTTTGTATTATACTGAAAATATAGATTTTTTCTTGAATTTTCCGCCGGCAGACTTCATGGCTGAAGCATGTTATTGATTATGCCTTTGGAACTTCAAGAAAGCATCAACCCATTCCTATGGCACAGCCAAAAACCAAAAAGGATAGACACATGACCAAGGAATTGAACTGCTGCGGACTGGCCTGCCCCGAACCCGTCATTCGTTGCCGCAGGCTGCTGGAAGAAGAAAAGCCCGCTTCGCTGCGCGTGCTTGTGGACAATACGGCGGCTTCGGAGAATGTGGGCCGTTTTCTTGGCAGGAGCGGCTATTCCGTGGACGTGCGGCAAGAGGGGGCCTCCTTGTGGGCCGTTTCCGCCACAGTATGCGGATGCCGCGTCACCGAGCCGGAACCCGCCGCCCCCCTCATGCCCGGCAAGACGCTGGTGCTCATCACCACCGAAACCTTCGGGCGCGGGGATGATGAACTTGGCGAAAAACTGATGGGGAACTTCCTGTCCACCCTGACCGAGCTGGGTGAAAGCCTGTGGCGCGTCATCCTGCTGAACGGCGGCGTGAAGCTTGCCGCCGCCCCCGGCAAATCGCTGGACAGCCTGAAGGCCCTTGAAAGCGCAGGGACGGACATCCTCGTCTGCGGAACCTGCCTTGATTTCTACGGCCTCCTTGAGGCGAAGCAGGTCGGGCAGACCACCAATATGCTGGATGTCGTGACCAGCCTCGCGCTGGCCGACAAGGTCATCCGCCCGTAACCCCTTTCCTTTTTCCGGTGGACGGCTTCAAGCCCCGTTTCCGGCGAACACGGCGGTACGCCAAGGATCCCCCTCCCATCACAAACCGGGAGGGGGGCATATCCCCCGATACCCGGCTGCCGCACAGACGCCCATCGGTTCCGCAGCAGCCTACTCCAAGATGGCCCGGATCGGGGCCATATTCGGCTTTCTTGGATTCCCGCTGCATGGGGCTGTCCTCGAGACGATGCCGCCCAATAATACGGCCTGCTAAGGATATGTCATGCGGTACCTTCTCTTGAGCCTGATTGCAGCCTGCCTTTGCAGTCAGGCGAATGCCCAAAGTGCCGTTGACAGCCAATGTACGGCAAAGGGCATAAAGCTCTACGGCAAAGTCCAAGTCGTGGATGCCCTTGCCGACATTACTGTACAACGGGTTTCCACGCTTGCGGATCTCAAAGTCAAGGCAGTGGACGCCTTCCCCTACAACTGCGGAGAATGGGAATGGGTGGACAGCTTACCGGATTTTACCGTTCAATTCGTGGATGCGCTTCCCGATATTACCATTGAATTTGTAGATGCTTTTCCGGGGCGCCCATAATTTCCCGTACACAGCCCGTTGCCGCAGCCCGCTCTGCCCCGGCTGGGCAGCTCCCTTGCCTGCCGGAGGGGATGCGTACCCGGCGTTTCATGATGACGATGACGCCGATGCCGCCTTCGTCGACCGCGGCGGATGGGATGCGCACCCAGCGCTCCATCAACCTGCCTCCGCCAGCAAAAGCTCCTGAACGGATGGGGAGATGCCCCAGTGTCCCATGATACCGAGGCCAAGGGCGGACATAGTATATGGGCATGGTTTTGAAACAGTTCTGAAAGGCTGTGCCATAGGAAATGGTTGATGCTTTTTTCCTTGAAGTTGCAAAGAAATAACCAACAAAATTCCTCTGTTATGGATTCCGCCAAGGGGAAATTTGGAGAAAAAAGCTGCATTTCCACCGTGCTGTGGAGATAAGACAACCACATGCTTATGACAGAGCCTTTCCTTAAAGTTCCAAAGGAACAGCCTGCAAAATGCCTTAGCCATAGATTCCGCCAACGGAAAAACTAGATAAAAAGCCGTATTTTCACCGTACTGTAGAGATAAACCACATCCTATGGCAGAGCCTATTGCGTAACGACACCAATCAGCCCTTGGCATAGGGGCTCCCCCAAAAACAACTATCCGGTCATTTGTTGTTTCCCATAAAAAAAGACGGGGCACTTACCCCGTCTTCGTCCCCCTGAAGGAACGTCTCTCCCCGCCGTCCGCTCATGCGGACGACATGGCGGGGGAGGATGCCTTTCCCCAAACATCCTCCCCGGCGCCATACATAACCCTATTTCTTGCGGCTGCGCAACCAACGCTCGGCGGCAAGCGCGGCGACGGTGCCGTCGCTGACCGCCGTGGTGATCTGGCGGAACGGCTTGCGGTTGATGTCCCCCGCGCCGAATACGCCGGGAATATTGGTGGACATATCCTCCCCCGCAAGGATGTAGCCCTTGTCATCGAGGGCGATCGCATCCTTGAACCACTCGTTGTTCGGGGACTGGCCGAGGAAGACGAAAATCCCGTCCACGGGCAGCGCGGTGCGTTCGCCGGTCTGCACGTTTTCGAGGATGGCGGCGGACAGCCTGCCGTCCGTGACTTCCACATCCACGACTCTGGTCGTCTTGAAGCCCTTCACGCGGGGATCGCCGAGCAGGGCGTCCTGCGTGGCCTCCGCCGCGAAGAAGCGATCCATGACTTCCACCACGGTCAGCTCGGCGACGCCGAGATTCAGGAGGTACAAGCCCTCGTCGAAGGCGCTGTTCCCGCCGCCGACCACGAGCACGCGCTTGCCCTTGTACGGAGCGCCGTCGCAGATCGCGCAGAAATGCATCTGATCGCATTCGGTGGGCACGTCCAGCGCAATGGGCTTGCGGCCCGTCGCCAGAATGATCGCCGGGGCCTTGTAAACGATGCCGTCCCCATGCACGGCTTTCTCGTCTTCGCCAAGCTCAAGGCCGGTGACTTCAAACACTTCCTCGACTTCCACGCCCATGTGATCCACGTGTTCGCGCATCTTTTCCATGAGTTCCATGCCGTGGATCTCAGGGTAGGAGGGAAAATTCTCCACCGTATACGTCGAATTCACCAGCCCGCCCGTCACATTCGTTTCGAGGAGCACCACATCGAGGTTTGCGCGTTTCGCGTAGATCGCCGCCGTCATCCCGGCAGGCCCTCCGCCCAGTACGATGATGTCACAAGTACGTTCTTCCATTGCAAGCTCCTGATGGAAACTCCTGATTTGCCGGGTGAAAGGCCCCTTACAAAAGCCTCCTTTCCCGGCCCCCACCTCAAAATGTTTCGGCTGGTGGGAAGATGACGCCGCGGCTTTCCCGCATGGGAACCGCCGCCTTTTCCAAGACAAACGACGCGACGACCGGCCCCGCCTTTGCCCATGCCTTGCCGCCGAAGGGGGTTCGGCTCACGCAATCATTGGCAAAAACAAAAGGCTGTGTCCTAAAAAATAGTTGATGCTTTTTTCTTGAAGTTCCAAATGATTAACCGAAAAAAAGCCCTAGCCCTGTATTCCGTCAAGAGGAAAACCGGAGAAAAAGGCCGTATTTTCACCGCATTGTGGAGATGAAGCGACCTCATACTATGACAGAGCCAAACAGAAAAGCATTGAAGCCTTCATCGTGACGGATGCAGGATAAGGGAAAAAGACAATATGAAGGGAAGGGGAACGCGCATCAGCGCACCGTTCTTGAAAAAAACGCCCCCTTCCCCCATTCGGCAACTTAGGCCTTCTCGAAGAACGCGGCCATTTCGCGGGGGTTCATGAGGCCGACCTTGGAAGCCTTGACCTCACCGCCCTTGATGACGAAAACCGTCGGCGGGCGTTCGGCGCCGAGCGCGGCGGCAGCGGCGGCGTTTTCTTCAATATCGATGCCGTACAGCGCGATGCCGGGTTTGGCGGCCCCGAACTTCTCAAGCACCTTCTCCATGTTCTTGCAATGCGGGCACAGCTTCTTGAAGAACAGCAGCACGCCCTTTTCCGTCGCGGCAAGGCGATCCTTGTAGTCGGCTTCGGTGATGATCTCGATCATAATGTCACTCCAATGGGTTTCATGCGGTTCTCGCGTCACGAAAGGGGATTCCCCTCCGTGCCGCCTCCCTTCCTCGAAAAGGTGTGGGAAGGCGGTATATCCAAGGAGGGGGGAACCATGTGGATACTCTCCGAAAGTTCCCTCCCCCCGGTTGTCCTATTTTCCCCCCTCGCTCGGATTGCACAGCTCCGCAAGGGCTTCGCGGTCGAGGATCTCAAGGGAACACCGGGTAAAGTGCCCCAGAACGCCCCGATCGCGCAGGGTTCGGATAATGCGGCATACCGTGCTCCGATGCAAGCCGAGCACGAGGGCCAGCTCGGACTGCGACACGCCGGGATTGACCACACGGGTCCGGCGCTCCTCGGCCAGCCGGTGCAGATACCGGCATACCTGCGTCTGCGGGTCCAGCTCGACGCTTTCGGTTATCTGGCTGTAAAAGGCCCCGGCCTTGGCTCCGAGCGAGTGGACCAGATTGCTCATCAGCGCCGGATAGTGCCGCACAAATTCGGCGTCGTCCAGCAGAGTCCGGGGGAAATTATAGACTTCACAGGGTTCCAGCGCCACCAACGATGCAGGATGCAGAGGGGAAACATGCAGCAGCACGACTTCGCGGAAGAGGCACCCCGATTCAATATAGAGCACGATGCGCTCCTTGCCCGTTTCGGAAAGGTTCAGGAGCCGCACCCTGCCCTTCTCCAAAAACGAGAAGGTGGAGGTTTCGGGATCGTCTTCCCATTGGTAGGACTTGCCCACCATCTGGCGCTGGCCCAGATGCAGGACCGAACGCCAAGGGCTGTTGAGATCCCGGATACGGAATACCGGGCCTTCCTGCCTGCAAAAGCCGAACCGGTTCATGTTCGCTCCTTTTCCCCTCCCTACAGGCTCATCATGGGCCAGATGAAGGCGGCGACGAAGGCCACGATCAGGCTGGCCAAAACCATGCGCACCGTCATGATGCCTATCAGGTAACGGACGCGGACGTATCCGGTCGCGAACATGATCAGGGCCGGGGCCAGCTCATACGGCAGGAAGAACTGGTCAAGCCCGTACAGGAAGCTGTAGAGGATGGGCTTGATCCCAAGGTTCAGCGAATTGGCGATTTCGGCCATGGGCACGCTCAGGGACGTGGCCGCCGCAACGGGCGTCAGCACGAGGTTGGCGACGACGCCCACCCAATAGGCGAACATGGATGAACCGGCGTTGCTGTCGATCTGCTGGAGGTAGGGCACCAGCTTCGCGGCCAGCCATGCGGGGATGCCGAGGTTCCCCGCCACGATGCCGATGGCCATACAGCCCGCGATAAAAAACAGGATGGGGAACTGCACCTTCTTGAGATCGCCGGCTTCCATCAGGCTGAAGACGGGGGTGAACCCAAGCAGGACTATGCTGCAGAAGGCAAAGTAGCCGGGGATGCCGTGCCACGGCTCGCTGATGAAGGCCGCCAGCGCGAGCAGGGCCAGAACGAGGGTCTTCTTCTCATCGCGGCCCATCTTGCCGAGGGCGACGAGTTCGGCTTCGGCGCAGGCGCGGCAGCGGGAAATGTGCTCGCCGAGCTCACGCCCGCCGAAAAGGTGCAGGATGGTATAGGCCAGCAGTGCGTGCCCGATCTGGTAAGGCAGGTTTTCGCTGTAGAAGCCCAGCCATGTGAACGGGACGCCCATGTCCTTGACCATGAGCAGGCCGATGATGCCCGTGTTGTTGGGCAGGTAGGCCGCCGAAGAAATGGTCGCGCCGAAGAAGGCGGCAAGGACGATGGTGGTCGCGGAACGGGAAGTCACGGACAGATTGAGGCTCTGGCACATGCCGGTGGCGATGGCCATGAACAGGATGTCGACCGTGATGACGTCGGGGATGATCGCGCTGACGAGGAATCCGGCAAGCAGGAACGCGATGTACATGCGGATGGGGGTAGTCCCCACGCGGCTGATGGTGAACAGGGCGATGCGGTTGGCGAGGCGCGTCTTTTCCATGAGCACGCCGATGAGCATGCCGCACATGCACAGCCACGGGATGGGGGTCGTCCAGCCGACGAAAGCCACATCCGGGGCGGCGATGCCCGTCAGGATGTAGTACATCAGGAGCAGGACGGCGGTGACGAAGTTCGGCAGCAGGTCAAAGGCGAACATGCCGATCGCCGTGATCGTCCCGAACCAGTAGAGGTTCACTTTCGGCGTGCTCGGGTCATAAAAGCACCAAGCCACAAAGAGGCCGCCGAGCAGGCTCGTCAGCCAGCCTATCCACTTTCCGGACAGCTTGTTGGTCGCAACGGCAGTTGTCATATGCGCTCCGCGCAGGGTGTGGAAAAAGAGATTGAATCACCGGAGGGAAAAGGCGCAACGCCCAAACGTCCGCAACGCATCCTGGCCTTCGGCTCCCGACTTCCCCGGCCGGGAAAGAAGGGCTGTCTCGCTTCAACTGGAGGAATCGGGAAAAGCCTTATCCCGCTGATGTCCGCAACAACATCGCATAACCCGCGTTTCGGCTCCCGAAAAAGAGAAGGGGAAGCGGGCCTTGCCGAAGCCCTGGGGGAACCCGCCGCGGCCCGGCGGAACGCCTTCCGCCCTCCCCGCCAATCAAAAGCCTTGGGGGGAGGTTGGGGAAGGGCGCGGCCTTTCTCCAAAAAGGTTCGCCCATTCCCCCATTTTTCCCATCTTCCCTTGCCTCAGCTCGTGCGGATTTCTCCGATGACGAGCTTGAGCTGCTGGAGCATCTCGCGGGCCTTGTCGGGGTTCTGCTCCGCGATGTTGTTGAGCTGGAAGGGGTCGGCCCTGCGGTCGTACAATTCGTCATGATCGGGCACCTGCACCTTCGCGCCAGCCGTGCAGGTCCACATTTCTTCCTTCATTTCGGTGCCGGAACCGGCGATGCAGTCCACGCTGTCCTTCACGTCCTCGCTCACCAGCCAGTGCACGTAGGAGTAATCCTCGGTGATGAGTGACCACGACATGCCGTAGTACCCGGCGATGGCGCAGTCGCGCACGGTGTCGGTCTCGCCGCGCATCACGGGCAGGAGGCTGATGCCCTGCATTTCCGAGGTGTCGTAGGTCGGGAAGCCGAAATCGCTCGCCTTCTGCGGCGTGCCGAGCTCTCCGAGCGCGTCCATGATGGTCGCGGTCACGTCCACGTTCTGCACGAAACTCTTGATGCGCCTGCCGCCTTCGATGCCGGGGACGTGCATGATCAACGGCACGTGCACGAGCTCCTCATAAGGCCACGGGCGGCACTTGCGCATGATGCCGTGGCCGTGCTCGCCCTCGCCCATCGGCTGGCCGTGGTCGGACATCAGCACGATGAGGGTTTCGTCCCAAAGCCCCTGAGCGCGGATGGAGTCGAGCAGTTCGCCCACCCACTTGTCCACCTGCGTGATCTTCTCCATGTACAAGGCGCGGATGTGCTCGCATTCGCGCTCCGTAATGCGGCCTTTGACGGGCGTCCACGGCGCGAGCACCAGCGGGTTGCCGACGTATTCGGGATCATAGGGGCAGGGTTCGCCCTTCCATACGGATTCCGGGTCCCAAGGCTCATGCGGATCGAAGGAATCCACCCACAGCAGGAAGGGGCGGGTCTTGTCGCGGCGGTTGGACAGCCAGTTCTGGGCATCCGTCATGACGCGGGAAACATAGCTGTCTTCGGGCTTGCGGAACTGCTGCTGGCGCAGGAAGCAGCCGATTTCGTCAAGGAGCTGCGTGCTGTCGTCATCGATGATTTCCCCCTTTTCGTTGAAAACCATCGTGGGGGAGGTATAGTCTTCCGGCTTCAGCGCGGGATCCAGCGGCACATCGGCAAAGCTGGTATGGTCAAGCTCCTGGCCGGGGTTGAAGCTCACGAAGTCAAAACCGCGCGAATAGCCGTATTTGGGCAGGCGCATGGGCGGGGTGTCGTAGACGAGGGCCGTCTGCATGTTTTTGCCCCACATGATGTCGGCGACGGTGGTGTCGTCAGGGGCAAGAGGCTGCCAGCCGCCGTAAGGCAGCGTGAAGCGGCCCGTCATCAGGGCGCGGCGCACGGGCACGGTGGGCAGGCCTTCGCTGTAGGCGTTTTCAAAGAGGAAGCCCTGACGGGCGAGGCGATCGATATTGGGGGTCTTCACAACCTTGTTGCCGTAGCAGCCGAGATAGTTGAACTGCAGCGTGTCGAGCATGATCAGCACGACGTTCTTGATCTTGCGGTCTTCTTTCATGGCGGTTCCTTCCGTAGAGAGGGTTGGAGGGTCGCTGCGCGACCTTGTTCTTGCATTCACAATACGGATTCCAAGGACATTTTCTGTCTCACAAAAGACACTTTTCACCTTTTCCGTTTTTTTCACGGAAACGACGGAGGAAGCGAAAAGCCGGAATAACGTTGATTATAAGGTATAATGCATTACGTCTATTAGCTTTTTTATGATAAAAGAAAGGAACGCCACAATTGAGTGAAAATCCTTGAGGCTTAAAAAATTTGGTTGGAATGGGGGCATCCGGAGGGGATCTTTTCTTCACATGGGAAAAGGATGAAGCAATTTACTGAGATACTGGTACGGCATTCAGGAGCGGGGAACGAAAAGGGCGGCCCTGCCCCAGCAGGAACCGCCCCTTCCGGCCGGACGCATTGCCCAGCCCGCCCCATACGCGGAAGCCCTCCCCCTTGCTTTGCCCGGCGGAAAAGCCGTTTCCATCGTGCCGCCCCCCCAAAAAGAACCCGGAACCCCGTACAGAGAACGCGTATCCATAGGGCAAGCGCCGTCCTCGGCGAGCAAGCGGGCAGCCCTTCCGAGCCTAGACGGGGACAGGGGCTGCGGGCGTTTTAACGCGCCGGGGTTACCCACGATTGAAGCTCATGTTGGCCTTGCTGGGCTTGACGATGCAGCCAATGTCACTGGTGCGGCATATAAGGGGGCACGAACTGGAGAAGACGGCGGTTTTGGCAGCCTTGGTGGACGCGGAATGCCCTTTTTAGCGCAGCACGTTGTTCTCCAGTCTATGGGAGATCCACCACAGCCATACCGCCGGGCATTGATGTTCCAACGGCGCTCTATCTTGGCTTGCACGCATGTTTTTTGATCCCGGTTTCCGCCTTTCCGGGCTTGGGGGCCCGGACAGACCGTGGATACTGGCCGGGAAGCCGGAAGCTGGCAACAGGATGCTGTTGAAACGGGAATAACATCCATGTATTGCGAGCCGATGGGAGGCTATGGTGATAACTACCCCGCCACGATTGCCCTAGGGGGCAACGTTTATCTCCATGATACTGGCTACGTAGACAGCATTACGCTCTACATGGCAGATATTGGTACATCAGTAGCTCACTATAGATACTTTATTAACCAGAGTCAGGCACCAGAAACACGGCCCGCAAATATCACTCAGCCTTCCATCATCTATCTCGGTATTCCTTCTTGAGTTTTTGTGATGAACTGCGCCTTTCCGAGCTTGGACGCTTGGGCGGGCCGGAGGACTGGGACTTGCCAAAGTGATGCAATACGAAACATCACGGGGTCTGTATGTTTTGGTTTTAACTCTACATAAGGGGCGGCTATGAATGGAGCTTTTTATGCCACAATGTTTGATTCGACATGAAATAACCTCGCGGGCGGAAACTTGAAAGGATACGGCTCAGATATGGATGCCTCACGTGCTTCCCACCTCCGATGGAAACCATCCGGTCAATGCAAGCCTTCCCGCGTGTATATATCTAGACATCTCTACTTGAGTTTTTAGGTTAGTGTCAGCCTTTCCGAAATGGGGCATGGAGTGGTGAGAGCCCGGAAGCTGGCGGAACGAAGACATCCGAGCGCACTGCCAGCGATCCCGCGCATGACACTCAGGCCAACTACGGCGGGGGGATGCTGAGGGGGAAAGGTGATGCAAATGGAGACGTTCCTACACCCTACTGGGGCGGGACGGAAACGCGATCGGTCAACAGAGATCTACCCGCAGCCTTATGTCTCGGCAAATTTATATGGCTTTTGCCGATGCCCCTCGCCTCTCCGAGGGGCGGCCCCGCTGTTCCCCGCCCGAAGGGACATCCCCAACTGGCCGCTGTGCGGTTCCGACGGCCACAACGCTGTCCCCCGCCCAAAGGACATCACCCTACGCAACGGGAACGGTTTTGGAATAATTTCTAATACAAAAAAACAACTCCGCTTGATGGATGCCACCCGTAAGTGTATCCTCTGTTGCCGGATGCCGTATCGGATTTTCCAGCCTTTGATACGGTGTGGGCGGATTTTCCTGTAGATATGGAAGGAGCCGGTTTTCTTGCCGCTTTGATACGGCGCATGGCGGATATTCCCGGCAGAGGGGTTCCAGCATTGCCGGACGATGAAAAGCCTTGATGAAGCCTTCCCCGGCATGTGGGGCATCCTTGGCGGCCTTGACGTTGCTGATCCCGGCTTGAAGCTCTCCGGCATGCGGGGCACCTCCCCGCCTGTGGAGCCCGCTTCTTCAAAGAGTTTGGGCGGTCATTTGTGGGCTGGCATCCCCCCTGCCCGCGGAGCCCGCTTCCGCCCTGTCGAGCAGCGGCGGCACGATCCGGGGCATCCGCCCGCCTACGGAGCGCCGCGCCCGGCGGTGCATGCTTTGCCCTCGGATGGCGTCGCCGCACACCTACGGAACACCGCGCCCGGCGATCTTCCCCGGCATGCGGGGCATCCCATGCTGCAAAAGCCGCTTGCCGCCGGCTGCGCATTCAGGGTATCCCGTGCGTCCGCTGGGTATGTTTGTTACTGTAGTTGAGGGAATAGAAAATCGTGGGGTATCCCGTGCGTCCGCTGGACATGCTGGCCTTGTGGCGGATCTTCCCCGGCATACGGGGGTATCTGCTGGCGACCGGCGGATCGCTCCTTGAGATTATAAACCTGCCGCTGTAGTTTTTAGTATCTGCTGGCGACCGGCGGATCGCTCACCGCCACGAGATATTCCCCGGCATACGTTGGTGGGTATCCCTATGAAATAGATGATAATACGCATGATTTTCAGAACTTTCCCTGCATACGGGGGTATCCTACAGATGAGTGCTCGTTTAGTTTGAATGGGATATTATCCCCTGCATACGGGGGGATCCGGCACATCTGGGGGGCTTCCGCACACGTAGGATCTTCCCCGGCATGCAGGGGTATCCTGTGCTTGAAGGGACGCGTATTTTTACCAAAGGCTGTGTTATAGAAGGCTGTGTTTAAGTTTGTGGTTGATACAAGATTCCAACTGGAAAGGAAGAGCTCTTTGGAGATTATCTGGAGGTCTCGCAACAATTCTTCAAAACTGGATTTCATATAATGAACAAAAAATGAGAGAGGCCCACATCACCAGACGTGAAACGAGCTTTTATCTATTCATGATTTTCATTGAAAAAATCAGCAACCGTA
>NZ_DBMAFI010000052.1:0-9655 GCF_057864385.1 Bilophila sp.
TGGAGAAAGGTTCCCTCTCCCCTCCCCAAACCCCTCCCCTCTCCCTCCCAAGACTTTCATATGGTGGGGAGGCGGCGCGCCAGCTTTCCTGGCTGGAATGGGAAACAGGGCCTTTATACAACGGTTACGTCTTACACGAAAAAGGATCGGCTGCATGACAGCCGATCCTTTTTGTCTTGGCTCTGTCATTCATAGTATGTGGTTGTTTCATCTCCACAGTACTGTGAACATACAGCCTTTTTCTCCAGCTTTCCCCTTGGCGGAATTCGTGGCTGAGGCATTTTGTTGTTCATTCCCTTGGAACTTCAAGGAAAAAGGCATCAACCGTTTTCTATGATACGGCCTTTGGTTGTGCCATAGAAAACGGGTAATGCTTTATTTCTTGAAATTCTAGGCTGTATCGTTATATTACATATAATTATTTGAAATCATTAAATTATTTTTTTACAATTCAAAAAAATAATTTAGTAATTTCAATAGATTATATAATCAACGACACAACCTAAAGGAATGGTTCTGTTCAAGTTTACGGTTGATAAAGAGAAGTACGCTCCTTTAACCGCCGGAGGCACGAGCGCCAGCGAGCTTTGAGGACGTCCCCCGCCGCACGGCAATGCGGCATGGAGGGGCGAGGAGCGGCCAAATGTCCCGCGAAGCACGGTCGAGAGCGGCGAAACCGCGCGAGACGAAGCGCCGTCAGCCGTTGCCGGAGGATGCCTTTCACCGCGCTGGAAGTGCGTCCGCCTTCACGGCAGCGAATGTTCCGCTGAAACAGGGGGCAGATGAGCGCCCTCTGATTGCGTATCAGCCGGAAACTTTAACACAGCCAAAGGAATAAACAATGAGGCTGTGTTATAGAAAAGGCTGTCTTTTCACCGTGCTGTGAAGATGAAACAACCACACGCCATGACAGAGCCATAGAAAATGGTTGATGCTTTTTCCTTGAAGTTCCAAAGGGATAACCGGCAAAATGCCTTATCAGTGAATCCAGCCAAGGGGAAAATCGGAGAAAAAGGCTGTATTTTCACCGCACTGTGGAAATAAAACAACCATAAACGATAACAGAGCCTTTCTCTTTATCAACCGTAAACTTGAACAGAGCCAACAATAAAATCCCCCAATCATGGAGCCCATCAGCGGAAAAATTGGAGAAAAATAGATATCTTTCAGCATATCGCTGATACAAAAACAACCGTATGCCATGACAGGGCCTTGCCTTTTCAGGCCCGCCATCCAACGGCGTTTCTCCATAATCAGGGTAAACCGTAATCAAGGATTCGATAAGGATAAAAGTCTTTGGGGTGGAGGGATGGGGGTGTGGGGGAAGGGAGGAGGGCCTTTCTTCAGAAAGGGCCTCCTCCCTTCCCCCACATTCCGCACTTCCTACAACAAAAAAGCGGTGGCCAGCCCCAAAAAAATAAAGAAACCAGCGCTGTCCGTAATGGCGGTGAGGAAGATGCTGGAAGCCTGCGCGGGGTCGCGGCCTACGGCACGGAAGATCAAGGGGATGCTGCCGCCCGCCAGCGCGCCGAGCAGCATGTCGCCCATGAGCGCCGCGCCCATGACCATGCCGAGTTCGGGGGATGAGGAGGTGAACCAGACCCCCACACAGGCCAGCATCGCCATGATCGCCCCGGAAGTAATGCCGATCTTGCCTTCGCGCAGCACGGCAATCCATGCGCGCCTGCGGTCAAATTTTTCCGTGGCAAGCTGGCGGATCATCACGGCAAGGGCCTGCTGCCCGGTGTTCCCGGCCTGATTCGCCACCATCGGCATGAGCACCGCCAGCAGCGCCATGCCAGCAATGGAACCTTCAAACATATAAACCACAAAGGCCGACATCATGGAGGTCAGCATATTCACGATGAGCCACGGCAGACGTATCTGTACCGACTCCAGCCACGGCGTGTCCACAGTCTCATCCTGACCGGCGCCCACCATGCCGAGCAGGTCGGCGCTGGCCTCATCCTGCATGATGTCCAGAATGTCGTCGTAGGTCGCCACGCCGAGGAGGCGCCCTTCGTAGTCCACCACAGGCATGGCCATGAAATTGTAGTGGCTCATGCGGCGGGCCACTTCCTCGCTCGGCGTGTCGTAACGCACGGCGATCACGTCCTGATCATGCAGGGAATCCCGCAGGATCGTCCCCGGTTTCGACAGCATGAGGTCACGGAGGGAAAATACCCCGACCAGCTTGTCGTCCTCGTCCACCACGTAGGCATAATAGGGGATTTCCATATCCTCTTCCATGCCCCGCCGGATCAGCGAAATGGCTTCGTCCACCGTGATGTCCTGCTCAAGCAGGATGATCTCGGTGTTCATGATGCCGCCCGCCGTATCGGGATCGAACGCCAGCAGGTTGCGGAGCTCTTCGGCGTCGTCGCGGTCAAGGTTGCTCAGGAGGACGTCGCGGTGCCCTTCTTCCAGCTCGTCCAGAACGTCGGCGGCATCGTCGGGCGACATCTCGGCGATGATCTGGGCGGCCTCGTCGGGATCGAGGTTTTCCAGAACGTCGACGGCCACTTCCTCATCAAGCTCGGCGAGGGCCTCGGCCGCTTCGTCGGCAGGCAAATGGCGGAACAGGCAAACCTGCTCCTTGAGGCTCAGGTTTTCCAGATGCTCGGCCATGTCAGCCGGGTGGGAATACTCGGATTCGCCGTCTTCCAAATACTCAATGCACTGGGAGAGGGTACGCTGGCGGGCATTGTCGGCAGGCCCGTCGCCTTTCCTCCCCGGCGTTTCCCCGTTTTTTTTCCGCCCTTTCTCCTCAGGGCTCCGCGCTATGCCGTCCGGGGCTGCCTTTTTCTCTTCGGGGGCCGCATCCGACATGGACCTATCCTCCTCCACCTGAACCGCATAACGCCTCAAGGATGCCAAAGGTTACGATAAAAAACGGAACACGCCTCCAAAACCGGCGTTTCCTCCCGCATTGCCTTTTATCCCGGCCCGTATCCGACGCCTCCTCGAACGGTTGGGAAAAAAAGAGCATCTTGACGAAAACGGATGAGCCACCTAGTAAACGAAAAGGCTTTACGCTGCTGACTCGTTGCCGGATGCGCGCGTCCCGCGCATCCGGCGTTGTACTCAACCCCGTGTAGCACTGCCAAGGATGCGGGACAAGATATGATCCTTCCAGAATTCTCAGAATATTTTCAGGGCGAGGCGCGGACGCACCTTTTATCAATCTTGGAACTCTCCCTCGCCGAGGACGGGCCGGATCTCACCACCGAGGGCGTCTTCAGCCCCGGTGACCGGCTTCAGGCAATTATCGTAGCCAAAGAACAGACGATCATCGCCGGGCTGCCCGTCATCCCGCTGGTCATGGACCTGTGCGCAACGCACCCGGAGGAGCTTTCCTACACGTGGCAGAGCCTTGCCAAGGAAGGGCAAGAGGTCGCCAAGGGTTCCATCGTGGCCCGCATTTCCGGCCCCGCCCGGCAAGTCCTCCGCGCCGAACGCGTGATCCTCAACTTCGTGAGCCACCTCTGCGGCATCGCCAACCTGACGCGCCGCTACGCCGAGAAGCTCGAAGGCACGGGCGTGCGCCTGCTTGATACGCGCAAGACCATGCCGGGCCTGCGCTATCCCGACAAATATGCCGTACTGTGCGGCGGCGGGCACAACCACAGGCGCAACCTCGCCGAAATGCTCATGCTCAAGGACAACCACATCGACGCGGCCGGTTCAATGACGAAGGCCGTCGAACTGCTGCGCAGGCGCTACACTCCTTGCCCGCCCATTGAAGTGGAATGCCGCAACCACGACGAAATCAGCGAGGCCGTCGCCTGCAAGGTCGACCGCATCATGCTCGACAATATGACGCCCGATATGCTCCCCGAAGCGCTGGAAATGATCCCCTCCTCCATCGAAACGGAGATCAGCGGGGGCGTTTCCCTCGACACCATCCGGGCGTATGCCACCGTGAGCACCGTCCGCAAGCCCGACTTCATTTCCGTCGGACGCATCACGCATTCCGCCGTGACCGCCGACCTCAGCATGCGCATTGCGAAGGAATCCCTATGACGACATCACATCCCTCCAACGACGCCCGCGCCATTGAGGAACTCCGCTCCAAACTCGGCGGCAGGCTGACCATCGTCGGCCACCACTACGAGCAGGAAGACACCATCCGGCACTGCGACTTCCGCGGCGACTCCCTCGAACTGGCCCGGCGCGTTCCCGGCATCGCCTCGGACTACATTGTCTTCTGCGGCGTCTACTTCATGGCGGAATCCGCCGCCCTGCTCGCCCGCGAAGGCCAGCAGGTGCTCCTGCCCGACCATTCCGCCGACTGCGTGATGGCCCAGATGACCCCCGCCCGGCTGCTCGACCGCGTGCTCGGCCGCCTCACCGCATCGGGCCGCAAGCTGGTGCCGCTCGCCTACGTCAACACTTCGCTGGCGGTCAAGGCCGTGGTGGGGCGCTACGGCGGCGCGGTATGCACGTCGGCCAACGCGGAAAAAATGATGGACTGGGCCTTCCGCCAAGGCGACGGCGTGCTGTTCCTGCCGGACAAGAACCTGGCCCGCAATACCGCCCGCAAGCTCGGCATCACCGGACGCGACACGCATATCCTTGATGTGCGCAGAACCGGGGAAGCCGTGGATCTCGAAGCGGCGGACAAGGCCGCCCTCGTGCTCTGGCCCGGCCTGTGCGCCATCCATGCCCGCTTCCACCCCGGACAGATTGAGGCCGTGCGCAAGGCCGACCCGTCCTGCAAAGTCATCGTACACCCCGAATGTTCCCCCGAAGTGGTGCGCGCCGCCGATGGGGCGGGCTCCACTACCTACATCATCGAGTATGTCAGGAATGCGCCGGATGGGGCACATATTTATGTCGGAACGGAAATCAATCTGGTGGAACGCCTCGCCCGCGAGCAGGAAGGACGCATCCGTGTGGAACCCCTGCGTTCCAGCGCCTGTTCCAACATGGCGAAAATCACGCCCGGAAAGCTCCGCGCCACGCTGGAAGGCATCGTTGCCGGGAACACGGAACCCATCACCGTCCCCAGCGAGGATTCCGCTCCGGCCAAGGCGTCCCTCGAACGCATGCTCGAAGCCTGCGCGTAATTTTTGATGCTTGTTGGAGAAGGGGAGCCCTCCCGGATAAGGGCTTTCCTTCCCCAACCCCATCGAAGCGGGGCCTTTCCCCCAGTTTCCCGTGGCGGGGAAACCACGCGGCGGGGGTTCCGCCGGACATGCTTCAACCTATTGAATGCCCTATCCCGAACAGGTTTCAGGGGGCCTTGCCGCCCCCTTTCCTCTATGCACAAAACAAGGTCTTTTCTCAAAAGAAGGCAGTATGACACAGCAGCGCTTGAAAACACAGGTTCTCGTCATCGGCGCCGGGATCAGCGGCAGCACGTCCGCCCTTACTCTGGCGGACGCCGGGTATGAGGTAACCCTCATTGTCCCCGGAAAAGAGATGGACGGCGGCAATTCCGCGCTGGCTCAGGGCGGGATCGTCTATCGTCCCGATCCTGACGACGCCAAAGATCTGGAAAAGGACATTCTGGTTGCCGGACACCACCACAACTACGTCAAGGCTGTCCGCCACCTCTGCCAGCATGGCCCCGAAGCCGTGGAACGCATCCTCATGGAACGCGCGCCCATCCCCTTCGACAGGCTGGACGGCAAGCTCGACTTCACCCGCGAGGGCGGGCACGGCAAGCACCGCATCGTGCATTGCGCCGACCACACCGGGAAGACCATCATGGAGGGCCTATTGCAGGCCGTGCGCATGTCCCCGAACATCCGCATCCTGACCGGCCGCACCGCCGTAGACCTGATCACCACGGATCACCATGCGCGGTATAAGGAATACCGCTACCAGCTCGACAACCAGTGCCTTGGGGCCTACGTCTACAACGAAGACACCAAGGAAGTGGAAACCCTGCTCGCCGACTTCACCGTGCTTGCCACCGGCGGCGTCGGGCAGATCTATCTGCACACGACCAACACCGCCGCCTGCACCGGTTCCGGCATCGCCATGGCCCAGCGCGCGGGCGTGCGCCTCGACAATCTGGAATATGTCCAGTTCCACCCGACCGCGCTGTACACCCGCCAGTCGCACAGCTTCCTGATCACGGAGGCCATGCGCGGCGAAGGGGCCCGCCTCACGAACGCCAAAGGCGAATTCTTCATGAAGCGCTATGACGAGCGCGCCGACCTCGCCCCCCGCGACATCGTGGCCAGGGCAATCATGGACGAAATGCTCCACAGCGGCGAGCCCTGCATGTACCTGGACGTTTCCGGCGTGAAGCACGACATCCCCACACGGTTCCCCACCATCTACCGGCACTGCATGGAACTGGGCATCGACATCAGCAAGAAGCCCATCCCGGTGGTTCCCGTGGCGCATTTCTTCTGCGGCGGCATCCTCGTCGACGCTTCCGCCCGCACGACGCTGACCCGCCTCTACAGCGTGGGCGAGTGCAGCTGCACCGGCCTGCACGGGGCCAACCGCCTCGCCAGCACGTCGCTCCTCGAAGCCCTGCTCTGGGGCTACAGCGCCGGCCAGGACATCGCGCAGCGCATCACCAAGCGCGGCTACATCAGCAAGCGCCTTGCCGACGCCATCCCCGACTGGGAAAGCACCGGCGACGAGCGCAACGACGACCCGGCGCTCATCGCGCAGGACTGGGCGACCATCCGCAACACCATGTGGAACTATGTGGGCATCAGCCGCACGGCCAGCCGCCTGCACCGCGCTTTTGACGACCTGCGCGCCCTTTCCCGCCACCTCCACGACTTCTACAAAAACACGGCCATCTCCAAGCCCATCGTGGATCTTTTCCACGGCTGCCAAGCGGCCTACAGCATTACCCAGAGCGCCCTGCGCAACCCCCGCAGCCTTGGGTGCCACCACAGGATCAACTAGGGCGGAGCCTATCGCGGGAAGGGGAACCTTTTCTTCGGGAAAGTTCCCCTTCCCCAAGCCTGCCTGTAAGGGCCGCGCATCCCTTTTCCAAAGGCGGCCCGTTTGTCGAATCCCCGTGCCCCTTTCCCGCAGGCTGACATCGGAATACGGTGGGCGCAAAAAGAAGGCCCCGGCATGGATACTTATTTCATCCCCACAGGATGGTGAAAGATACGGCCTTTTTCTCCAGCCTTTCCCTTGGCGGTCTTCACGGCTGGGGCGTTTTGCCGGTTATCTCCTTGAAACTTTAAGAAGGCCTATCGTAGCATGGGGTTGTTTTATTTCCACAGCATGGTGAAAATACAGGCTTTTTCCGGTTTTTCCCTTGGCGGAATCCACGGCCAAGGCATTTTTCCGGTTATCCCTTTGGAACTTCAAGGAAAAAAGCATCAGCCATTTTCTATAACACAGCCTTAAAAAACATCAGTCGCTTGCTGTGCGGCACAGCCCAAAAGAACCTGAAGAAGCAGCGAAGGAACGCCGTTCCGAAAAAAGGCCTGCCCGTGCTGTGGGGCATTTATATTTTCAATGAACATAACGCCATAACAAACAAAAATGCCAACTGGCCCCTTTCAGGAAGGCTCTGTTATAGTTTGTGGTTGTTTCATCTCCACAGTGCGGTGAAAATACAGCCTTTTTCTCCTATTTTCCCCTTGGCGGGATCCACGGCTAAGGCATTTTTCTGTTTATCACTTTGGAATTTCAAAAAAAAAAAGCATCAACCATTTTCTATAACACAGCCTTCAGGAAACATCAGAAAAACGAATGTCCCGCACAGCTTGCCCCTTCCTTGCCTCCTCCATTTTTTGTAACAAAGGCGGTGCGACACTGTTTCGCCCCACCGGAGCGTTTCTCCCGCCTCCTTCCGTGGTGCCCGCGGCGAGGTGCGGGAGATTTCCGTATACCAAGGGACACGTGAAAACGGACGTGCCCGCAGGACACAGAGGATTCAGAAAAGCATGAGTCAGAACCAGCAGAGAGAACAGCTCGGCAGCCGCATCGGTTTTCTTCTTCTCGCGGCGGGCTGCGCCATCGGACTTGGGAACGTCTGGCGTTTCCCCTATATCGCAGGCGCCTACGGCGGCGCGCTGTTCGTGTTCATCTATATCGGCTTCCTGCTGGCGGTCGGCGTCCCCATCCTGGTCATGGAGTTCTCCGTTGGCCGCGCGGCGCAGCGCAATCTGGGCGCAGCCCTGCACAAGCTGGAGCCCAAGGGCACGCGCTGGCATATGTTCGGCCCCCTCAGCCTTATCGGAAGTTACCTGCTCATGATGTTCTACACCACGGTGGCGGGCTGGATGCTGGCCTACTGTTGGGCCATGAGCAAGGGCGATCTTTCCGGCCTGACCCCCGATCAGGTAGGCGGCTTTTTCGGCGGCCTGATCAGCAATCCTACGGCTTCCTGCCTCTGGATGGGCGCGGCGGTGATCTTTTGTTTCAGCGTATGCGGCATGGGCCTGCGCCGGGGCGTCGAGCGAGTGGTCAAATTCATGATGGTCGGCCTGTTCGCCCTCATGATCGCGCTTGTCGTCCGTGCCGTCACCCTGCCGGGGGGCGAGGCGGGCATCAGCTTCTACCTCATGCCCGATCCCGAAAAACTGACCGGAGGGCTCTGGGCCGCCGTCACCGCCGCCATGGGGCAGGCCTTCTTCACCCTTGGGCTCGGCGTCGGCTCCATGACCATTTTCGGCAGCTATATCGACAAATCCCGCTCCCTGACCGGAGAAGCCCTCTACATCGTCCTGCTGGACACCATCGTCGCGCTCATGGCGGGCCTCATCATTTTCCCGGCCTGCTTCGCCTTCGGGGTCAACCCCGGCTCCGGCCCCGGCCTCGTATTCGTCACCCTGCCGAACATCTTCAACAGTATGCCTTTCGGACGCTTCTGGGGCTCCCTGTTCTTCGTGTTCATGTCCTTTGCGGCCTTGTCCACGGTCATCGCCGTCTTTGAAAATATCGTCTCCTACTGCATGGACGTCTGGGGCTGGACACGCAAAAAAGCCTCCACGGTCAACTGCGTTACGATGTTCCTCCTCTCCCTGCCCTGCACGCTCGGCTTCAGCCTCCTGTCCGGCTTCCAGCCCTTCGGTGAAGGTTCCTCCGTGCTGGATCTGGAAGACTTCCTCCTCAGCAACAACCTGCTGCCCTTCGGCGCCCTGCTCTTCCTCTTCTTCTGCTGCCACAGGTGGGGCTGGGGCTGGAACAGCTTCATCGCCGAAACCGATCAGGGGCAGGGGGCCCGCTTCCCCCACTGGCTCAAGCCGTATCTCCAGTACATCCTGCCCTGCGTGCTGGTCTTTCTTTTCATTCAGGGGTATGTGGATAAGTTTATGAAGTAATGGGGGAAAGATTGGGAGGGGAAGGGGAACCTTTCTGGAGAAAGGTTCCCCTTCCCCTCCCAAACCCTCCCCATCCCTTCCCAAGACTTTCGGCCTTATCGAATCCCTCATGAAGGGCTTTCAGGTACGAATGGGTTCCGCCTTTGTGCTTGTTATCTAAGGCTGTGTCACATAGAACGTGGCTGATGCTTTTTTCATTGAAATTCCAAATAGATACACCAAAAAATGTCTTGACTATGGATTCCGCCAAAGGGCAAAATGAGAAAAAAGAGTATATTTTCAACGTATTGTATAAATAAAAAGGCTGTATCATAGAAAATGGTTGATGCTTTATTTCTTGAAATTCCAAGGAAATAACCAATAAAATCCCCCAATCATGGAGCCCACCAGCGAAAAAT